>JBILXJ010000133.1:0-2654 GCA_044378655.1 Candidatus Planktophila sp.
AAATGGGTGATTACTTCCAAAAGAATTTTGATGGCAAGCGCGATGGTTTAACCATTTATTCAGGTGGTGTCGGAGTCGTCGGAAACGCAATTAACAAAAAGATTGCTGACGATTTGAAAATCGCTGAGGCAATTTCGATTCCGCTAACTTTTATTTTGTTAGTTCTGGTATTTGGGGCTATGGCGGCATCTGCAATGCCGCTAATCGTTGGCGTATCTGCAATTTTGGGTGCCTTCTTCCTCCTTTACTTGATCTCATTGGTTACCAGCGTGAGTGTTTATTCGCTCAACTTAACTACCGGCCTAGGACTCGGGCTAGGTATTGATTACGCGCTATTGATTGTTAATCGTTTCCGCGAAGAGCTGCATCGAGGCAAGAGCGTAGAAGATTCGATTGTTGACACTATGGCGAGCGCCGGAAAAACAGTTTTCTATTCTGGATTAACAGTTCTGGTAACTCTCTTTTCGCTTACCTTCTTCCCGCTGCCTTTCCTTAAATCATTTGGTTATGCCGGTGTATCAGTTGTTGCGATTGCAGTTGCTGGCGCTTTGTTTGGTCTGCCACCAATTTTGGCAATGCTCGGTAAGAAAGTTGATAAAGGCGTTGTCCGTAGATCAGCAATCACTCATAAGGACGAGGGGCGCTGGGCTCAAACCGCTCGTTTAGTTATGAAACGACCAGTTGCAGTTGTTCTGCTTTCGCTAATAGTGATCGGCATATTGGCTGCACCGATTAAAAACATAGCTTTCTCGCAGGGTGATGCCAGAATTTTGCCAGCCAGTAATCCAGCTGCAATTGCTACTGCAATTCAAGAATCGCGTTTTGAAAGCAACATTGCAACCATTGACATTCTTATTTTGAATGGTGCTGGACGAGAAGCTGAAGTCTCTAGCTATATCGAAGAAATTAAAAAGGTTTCTGGAATTGTTAGCGTAGCCGAACCTCAAACAATCAGAAGCGATATTCGAATCACGGCATATGAATCTATGTTGCCGCGATCGCCGGAAGCTCAGAAGTTGATTAATGAATTACGTGATGTCCCAGCACCAGTTGGAACCTTAATCGGTGGAGTCGCAGCTGATTACACAGATACCCAAGAAGGAATTTCGCAAACTCTGCCACTTGCTTTTGGTTGGATTGCGATTAGCGTTTTGATTCTGCTCTTTGTATTTACTGGTTCAATAATTTTGCCGATCAAAGCAGTGCTGCTAAACGTTTTGTCACTTGCCGCAACTATGGGCGTGATGACTTGGATCTTCGTAGATGGCAACCTGCAATGGCTAGTTGGTTCATTTACGGTAACTGGCACACTTGATACCTCAATTGTCATTCTTATCTTTGTGGTGGTCTTTGGCTTATCAATGGACTACGAACTCTTCTTGCTCTCGCGCATCCGCGAAGAACATCTCCTGGGTAGGTCCAATGTTGAATCGGTTGCAACCGGCCTGCAGCGATCAGCGCGAATCATTACGGCAGCAGCTGTAATTCTCGCCGTTGTTTTCGCAGCGTTCGTTACTAGTGGTGTGACTTCGATAAAGATGATGGGCTTTGGTGTTGCATTTGCAGTGATCCTTGATGCAACTTTAATTCGCGCCCTCCTCGTGCCAGCTCTGATGCGCCTACTAGGTGAACGCAACTGGTGGGCACCTAAAGCGATGCAGCGATTTACGCTTAAGCACTAATAACCCTTACCCTTTAGCCATGGATTTAATTGCTTCCCTGCAGTGCGCTGATCAACCAGGCATCGTTCATGCGATGACCTCGGCGGTTTTAGCTTGTGGCGGAAACATTATCGAGAATCAGCAATTTACAGACCCAGCCACTAACACTTTTGTAATGCGAACTCGCTTTGAAACTTCCCAAGGTCAAGCTGCAGCTGAAAAATCATTAAGTGAAGGTTTAGCTAAATACGATCCAGCCCTACATATTCGACCAACATCAGAGCGTCCACGAGCGCTAGTTATGGTTACTAAAGAGAGCCACTGCTTAAGAGATTTACTTTATTTAAATGAGCTTGGCGAACTCAAAGTCGAAATTCCGTTAGTGATTTCAAACCATGAAGATCTTCGGCAACTAGTTGAATCACATGGCGTTAAATTTATGTATTTGCCCGGCGATAAGAGTGCTCAAGAAGCCGAGATCACAAAGCAGATTGATTTACTAAAAATTGATTTCGTAGTTTTGGCTCGTTACATGCAAATTCTGTCAGCTGAGTTTTGCAATCGTATGTCTGGCAAGATCATCAATATCCATCATTCTTTCTTGCCAGGTTTCAAAGGTGCCAAGCCTTACCACCAGGCACATGAGCGTGGCGTGAAAATCATTGGCGCAAGTGCTCACTTTGTAACCAGTGATTTAGATGAAGGCCCAATCATTGAACAAGATGTTGCGCACGTTACTCATATTGCAACGCCTGAGGAATTAATTGCAATCGGGCGAGATATTGAGCGCCGCGTTCTGGCAAAAGCAGTAAAACTTTATTCAGAAGATAAAATCTTCGTAGTTGGTAAGCGCACCGTAGTTTTTGCTTAAATTCTTCAATCTAGAAATGTGTGTCCCCGGCGGGAGTTGAACCTGCGACCTACCGCTTAGGAGGCGGTTGCTCTATCCACTGAGCTACGGGGACCGATATTAATAGGTGAAATCTACCCGCC
>JBILXJ010000134.1:0-2630 GCA_044378655.1 Candidatus Planktophila sp.
GTTTAGAGCTGGCTGCCAAAGTAAATGTAGTTGCTGATGATCAAGCAACAAAGATTTTCCCAAATGCTTTCGCGGCTGTTCTAACTGTTAAAACTAGAGATGGCCAAACACATACACATAGAGTTGATGCAAGTTTAGGAAGCAAAGAAGCACCACTTACTAAAGCTCAGATTATGCAGAAATTTACTTTGAATGCTTCTCGCTACTTGGCAGTTGACGCAGTCGAAAAGGTTTCTAAGTATGTTAACTTTGAAAATCAGGGCGATCTATCCGCTTTAATGAAACTCTTATCAACTAAGAGCGCATGAACCGCCGCGTTTATCAAGATCCGCGGGTAGTTGCACTAATTGCTGCCATGGGTCTAGGTGCCGTGATGTTTGATAACACGGCAGTTACTACCGCAATTCCTTCGATCCAAGCTGACTTCAACGCCGAAACTAGCGCTTTGCAATGGATTCTAAGTGCGCTCAGCATTACGACCGGAACGATCTTGCCTTTCGCTGGTGCTTTTGGCGATAAATGGGGCGCGCTAAAGGCATTTCGCATCGGAATGATTATTTTTGGAACTGGTGCCTTGCTCGCATCTTTTGCGACCTCTTTTCCGATGTTGTTAGCTTGTCGAATTTTTCAAGGATTTGGTTTGGCATTTATGTTGCCAAATGGGGCCGCTATTTTAAATGCCAATGTTGATCCAAATTCGCGCAATAAGGCGGTTGGCCTTTGGATTAGTTTTAGCTCGGCTGGATTAGTACTTGGCCCCCTATTTGGTGGGTTTCTAACTCAAGCATATGGCTGGCATGCACTCTTCTACTGCCAGCCAGTTGTTTCGCTCATCGGTCTTTCACTGACTTTTTTGCTGCACGAAAGTGAAACCCATAAAAATATAAATCCAATCGACGTACGAGGTATTTTAACAATCAGTGCCGCAACTTTATTTTTCTCAGCAGGAGTAATCGATTTAGGCCGCGCACGGCCGCATCCAGTCTTAGACGTAGTGCTTATTTCCTTTGGTGCTTTCTTATACTGGGCTTTCTATCGAATTGAGAGTCGAGTCGCTCATCCACTTATTGATCCAGCCTGGTTTAAGTCACGTCGAGTTCGGGGCGTACTAATAGCTTGTTTCATTTATAACGCAACCATCCCCGCTGCTACTTTGCTAGTTGCACTCTTTAGCCAGAAAACTTTGGAATTTTCGCCTCGTATGGGTGGCTTAGTAATTCTTCTAATGTGTGTTTGTATGCCACTTGGTTCAACTATCTTGGGCAAAGTTAAGAGTTCGAGCGAACTGCGCAAAGTAATGCTCTTGGCCTCATTCTTGCTTGGCGTTGATTACATTGTTATCGCGCTATTTGCGCAAAGCCCAATGCCAATTTTCCTATTCACTTTAATTTTCTCTGGTTTCTTTGCTGGAATCCTCTTTGCTGGTGACACTGTGGCAATTATGGAATCTCTCGAACCTGCTAAGGCCGCATCGGGTATGGCCGCGCTTTCTATGGTTCGTCAGATTTCGGCAGTAATTGGCATCGCCATGATCGGAACCATCAGCGAAGTCATTGGAAACATGGCAGATGACGCTGTTACGGGCCGACTTTGGGGCATTGCAATAAGCGGAATTATTACCTTTAGCGCTTGGGTGATGCTTAGAGACGGATTAAAGAAAGATCAGTCAGCTTAACTTCGCTGCCTGTTTCATAAAGCGTCCAGCTTCTATTTGCAATATCAATAACTTCGCATTGACTAGGTGCAACATATCTACTTGCTGGGTACTTAACTGTTTGACCGGCAAAACCATTAGCGCCAGTTGGGCGAATATCGCCAAATGCATTTGCATCAATATGGGTTTTGATCTGTGAAACTGAGCCTTCGCTGCCTTCGCGACGATTCCATTTAGGAGCACCATAGAACCAAGCAATAGCAACTGCGCCATTTGGCGTATAGGCACCAAGGCGAAGTGAGTGTGGCGGTACCCAAGTGTGGTCGCCAGCAACAATTACATCGCCCGACATATGAAGTTCACCTTCAAATACAAAAAACTCTTCGGCGCACTCATAACTACCTTCAATTGGACGCGACCAACCAACAGGAAAGTTAACAATCATCACGCTGGTGCCATCATCCCAAGTATGCAGGCGATGCATTTTTACCGAAGCAGTTGAATCAGGAATCGGCACATCAACGGCGCCAGACATGTCACGAAGATCTTGGCTCTTAATAACGGACATTGTTGCCTACTTTCCGGTTGCTAAGGTGCGACGAGCGATCTTGGCGATTGCTTCATCAATCATTCGACCTTTGGCATCAAGTGCAACGCCACCGCCAGCTGCGACTAAGCGATCGAGAATGTCTTGCGCTGCGGCTAACTCATCGGCGTTAGGTGTGAAAACTTCATTAACAATTTCAACTTGCGCCGGGTGAATACAAGCGCGCCCAAAGTAGCCCCAATCTTTGAAATCTTGCGAACTCTTGCGATACGCATCAAGGTCTTTAAAGTTAGTTGAAACTGCGGCGAGTGGCGGATTGATGCCGGCTGCAGCGCTTGCAAAGACTGCCATGCTGCGCGCGAATTGTGTGGTGGTTTCACCAGCAGCTCCTGAAGTACCTAAATCAGCGCGTAGATCTGATTCGCCAAC
>JBILXJ010000135.1:0-2583 GCA_044378655.1 Candidatus Planktophila sp.
CTCGAGCGAGCTTCGCCAGTTTTTTTAGCTCTTCGGTTGCCTTATCTTCTTCACAAAATTCTAAATGGCAACGCGCCTTAATGTAGATAGCTTCGGTGTAGCCAAAGAATCCTGCGTATTCATTTCGCTGACCAATTTCTTCAGCCAGCGATGCCGCATCAAAGGCCTGCAGATATTCACCCGCCAGGAAAAACTTCATCGCCCGAATTGTCTGCCAGATAAATAGGTCATCAGGAGAAGTGCTATTTTTGATGATTTCCTGTAATTCGGATTCAATCGAATTTAGAATTGTAGAATCTTCGAAGATAAAGGAGCGAGCTGCAAATATTCGCAAAATGCCTAGCCGGTCAGAATGCTCCATTCTCAGCTCGGTCTCTGGTTCGCGAAAAATTACTTCCATTTGATTATCAAATTCAGCTAACCGACCTCGACAGAATGCCACATGGGCTAACGCGGTTGCATTAACCTGTTCGAGAAATGGAGCCAGCGGAGTCTCTTTAAATGAAACGCGCATTTCCTCGACCAACTGCGTCGTGCGGTCAAATTCAAAATTTGTCAGGTGCCCCATAACTTTTGCTAGATCCGATAACACCTGATTTCGGGTGTTATCTAGCGGCAAATAACTGCTCCAATAAAGAATGTTTCTACCGTCGCCCCGGGTAATTAATTTGCGTAACGCTGGCTTAAACATCTGACGAAGATAGTCGGGGTCCCCAGACTTTATCGCATGAGAAATCGACTGATTCACTTGGTTTCGCTGCTGGAAAAGCTCAGAGATTGCTATTTGATTCTTGCGATAGCCCTCATTGTCCGATCGAGCGATCTCATTAATAACTTCACGCGCGGTGTTATTGAAAATGTAGGTGCTCTTCTGGCCAGCAGCCGACATTAGAAACACGCCTTCGGCTGCTAGTTTATTTAGATTTGCTTCATTTACTGGTTTTTGAATAATTGACTCAACTAAATCTAGATCAAAGACTTCAAAGCTTGAGATTGCTATCAAAAGTTCGCGAGTCTCTTTTGCTAGTTTCTCGAACTTGCTTGTCACTAAATTCTTCACCAAAGTATCGTCAACTTCGAGGTCGAGTTTGCTATCTTCGCCACTTACAATAATTCCAACTGCTGATGGCCACCCATGTGTTTGTTGGACAATTTGATCTACTTTTTTCTCAGTTTCCTCAACCCCAGAAATTTGTAGTAGTGCTTTAACTTCATCTTTTGAAAACACCAAGTCGCCCGCAGTGATAACCGATAAGCGGCCGATACTTGAAAATCGCTTTAGTGAAACTGTTGGCATTGCTCGTCGAAGCGCGAAAATATGAATGTTATCTGGAATTGCATCCATATAAGCCTGAGTTACATTCAATTGGTAAGTAAAAGCATCAACAACATTATCTAAAACCAAAACGATATCCTCGTTAAGGTTTGCGACCGCCTGATAAATTGAGGTAACGGTTTTTGCCTCTAAATCTGGTGCGAAGCTTGGAATGACCTGTCGGATCGCACTAATTAGATATGTGGGGACTCCGACCAAACTGTCACTTTCCGACATTGTGTACCAAACAACTTTTTTCTTACTCTGCTTGGCCCATTCAGCAATTAGTGAAGTTTTCCCATAACCAGCCGGTGCTACCACCATGGTGTAGCCAGGAGCTCGGCCATCAATTAGTTCAAATAGGTGGCGTCTGGAAAGGAAATTCGCGGGCAGTTCAGGCGTGCGGATTCGCGAAAGGGTGATATCTGGGTCAAGCACGCTCATAGGGAAAGGGTTACTTAGATGGGCGAGAATTGCTATCTCTAACCCCTAAATAAGCAGGGTTAGGGACTAAATAACCCCATTTTCTAACCCCGTCGCACGCTTGGCGGCGATGATTACCGGTCGACCGTTGTCGAGGGTATGAACGCTGACTCGGTCATCAAAGGCGCTACGAAGTTCGGGTGAATGAATAACCGATTGTGACTCACCATCTAATAGCACTCGCCCATTTTGCATGATGATGATTCGCTCTGCGTACATTGCACCCAAAGTGATGTCGTGCATCGTTGAAATGATCGTGACACCAGTTGCTTTAATTTCTTCAACTTTATTTAGTACTGAAATCTGATGATGTAAATCAAGGGCGCTAGTTGGTTCATCAAGCAACATAACTTCAGGTTCTTGAACTAGAGCTCGCGCAATTAAGACTCGCTGCATTTCGCCACCAGATAAGGTTGTGACTAACTGACTCTGCATTCCAAGCAATTGAGTTGCTTCTAACATCTCATGCACAATGTTGCGACTATGCGCACTTTCTTTGCCCCAACCATCGAGCTTGGCGCGGCCGAGCATTACATATTCCGCAACACTCATGGCTGATGGAATTGATGGTCGTTGTGGCACGAAGGCAATGTTGAGCGATTTGTTTTTAGCAATTTCTCGATCATTAAATTTAATCGAACCTGAGTACGGTTGCATACCAAGCATTGTGCGTAGCAACGTCGTTTTGCCAGCGCCATTAGGACCAACTAAACAGCTCCAGGTTCCTCCTGGGATATCTAAATTAATGGATTGCAGTACTTCAGCCTTATCAAAACGCACTGAAA
>JBILXJ010000136.1:0-2563 GCA_044378655.1 Candidatus Planktophila sp.
ACGGCGTGATGCTTCATCTAGTGCCGGGACTGCCGAGAGAAGAGCGGCGGTATATGGGTGTTGCGGGTTTGCAACGACACCATCGCATGCGCCTTCTTCAACAACTTTGCCCAGATACATAACAACTACACGGGTAGCTAAGTGATAAACCAGGCGTAAATCGTGCGAAACCAAGATGTACGAGATATTTCGCTCTTCTTGAATGCTTTGCAAGAGATTAACGATCTGAGCCTGGGTCGATACATCGAGGGCTGAAACTGGTTCATCGGCAACCAGAATTTTTGGATCTAGCGCGAGTGCGCGAGCAATTGCAATACGTTGACGTTGACCACCTGAGAATTGGCTCGCTCTGCGATTTAGGAAATCTGGACTTAAGCCAACAGCCTTTAGTGACTCGGCAGCTTTCTCGTCGCGCTCTTTAGCGCTTAACTTAAAGTGCGCGCGCAGCGGCTCAGCAATTACTTGCGAAACTGTCATACGCGGATCAAGGCTTGAATATGGATCCTGAAAAACCATCTGAACCTTCTTACGGAAATCTTTCAGTGCTTTTTCGGATGAGTTAGTGATGTCTTGGTCTTCGAAGAACAAGCTGCCCGAAGTAGGGGCATAAGCACGCATGAGTGAAAGGGCCAGCGTTGTCTTGCCGGATCCTGATTCGCCCACGATTGCAACGGTCTCGCCAGCATTTACGTAAAACGAAACGGTATCAACTGCGCGCAGTGAACCAGATGGAACTTTGAAAGTTACTGAAAGATCAACAGCGTTGATTAACTTCTTTTCTGTGCTCATTTCACCGCTCCTGTCACTGGATGGAAGCAGGCAATATTGTTGATGAACTCTGGTTCGGAAGCGGTGCATTGCGCGTCGGCATAAGCGCAACGAGATGCGAAACGACAACCTGGAACAACTTCGGTAATTGTCGGCGGTGCACCCGGAATTGGATTAAGCGCAGGGCGAGCTTGATCAAATTTAGGAATCGCAGAGAGCAAGCCACGCGTGTATGGGTGCTTTGGATTACTTAAGATCTCAGAGACTGGGCCTTGTTCGACAATGTTTCCGGCATACATAACCACGATTCGATTACAAACATCTGCGGCCACTGCAAGATCATGGGTGATTAGCATCAGCGCAGCATCGCCCATTCCGCTGCGTAAAAGGTCAAGAATTTGGGCTTGAATAGTGGCATCTAGCGCTGTCGTTGGTTCATCAGCTACCACCAACTGTGGCTTGTTAATAAGTGCAAGTGCGATCATTACGCGTTGTCTTAAACCGCCTGAAAGTTGGTGCGGATAAGACTTCATGCGCTCTTTTGGCGCCGGAATTCCAACTGCAGTTAGCACCTCAAGAACTCGCTCTTCTGCTTCCTTCTTGCTAAATGCATTATGTCGTCTGACTGATTCAGATAACTGGCTAGAGATAGTTCGTACCGGGTTGAGTGATGTAAGTGGCTCTTGGAAAACCATTGAGATGTAGTTACCGCGTAGTTTGCGTGCTACTGCATCGGGGGCAGTAACCATGTTTACATCGCCAATTAAAATTTCGCCTTCAACTTGAGCAGAAGTTGGCTGAATACCTAACATGCTCAAGCCCATCATGGTTTTGCCTGAACCAGATTCGCCGACGATTGCAACGCGGTCACCGGGATTAATAGTTAAGTTAATTCCGCGTACAACAGCTGAATAACCAGCAGGGGTCGGGAAACTAACAACTAAGTTCTTAATCTCGATTGCATTCGTCACCGTGTTACTCATTGAGAGACCCGCGTACTTCTAGATTGTTCGCGAGCATTTAAACCTTCACCCAGAAGATTGGCCGCGAAAATAGTCACGATGATTGCGGTAACTGGACCGAACATCATCCAGGGAGCACTCTCCATATAAAGACGACTCTCATTGAGCATGTTGCCCCAAGTTGGCGTGCCTAGCGGCGCACCTAGGCCAAGGAAAGATAATCCGCTCTCGGCAATTAACAGTTCGGCAAAAGTGAAAGCTGCGACTACCTGAATTGTGGGGCGAAGCGCAGGCAAGATGTGTGTGAAAATCGAGCGAAGGCTGCCTATTCCAAATAGTCGAGCAGCGGTTACATACTCTCGTTCGCGCAGCGTCAGAGTTTCGGCATAAACAACGCGCGCGATGGTTGGCCAGCAAACTAAGCCTAAAGTAAGGGCTAGCGGCCAGAAGCCACGACCAACAACAGTCACGATGGTTACCGCGATAATCAAGTATGGAAATGAAATTCCGATATCAATAACGCGACTTAAGACGATACGAAGTCGCTTGCGGTTCCACGCAGCGCTAACACCGAGTGTGATTCCAATTAAACAACCGAGCAAGGTTCCAACGGTTCCGATACCGAGTGACCATCTAAATCCTGCGATAACACGTGAATAAACATCTTGACCGAGAGCATCAGTGCCTAACAGCGCCCCACCAAGACTTGGTGACTGTAAACGTAAACTCAGATCAGAGGCTGCCGGATCTACGGTATAAAAGAGTGGCTGAAAAATAGCAACCAGAAATAAAAGTCCTAAAATAGACGCACTGATCCGCAAAGTTGCTAGCGA
>JBILXJ010000029.1:0-9068 GCA_044378655.1 Candidatus Planktophila sp.
CAATGAAAGATTTAGTTTTAGCTACGCGCAATAAAGGTAAGATCGAAGAATTCCGACGCATCCTTGATGAATTAGCACCGGGCAGCATTCGATTACTTGGGCTTGAGAAATTTCCAGAGACTAGCGACGTCGAAGAAACTGGTGATACTTTCGAAGAGAACGCTTTACTTAAAGCTCGTTCAATCTGTGCCGAAACTGGGTTACCTGCAATTGCTGATGACAGTGGCCTCTGCGTTGAAGCGCTTTACGGTGAACCTGGAATTTTCTCGGCACGATTCGCAGGTACACATGGTGATGATGCTGCAAATAACGCCAAACTTTTGCAAGAGTTAATTCATGTGCCCGATGGAAAAAGAACTGCATTTTTCATCTGCGTCACGGCGCTAGTAATGCCCGATGGTCGCGAAGTCACCCGCGAAGGGCGTTTTTACGGCTCCATCGGCCACGAACCGATCGGCAAAAATGGCTTCGGCTACGACCCGCTTTTTCAGCCTGATGGATTAACTATTTCCAGCGCACAAATGAGCGCTTCCGAGAAAGATGCCATTAGCCATCGCGGAAAATCACTAAGAGCAATAGCCCCGTTTGTCTTAGAAATGATCTAATCGCTACGGTAACCTTGCCTTATCCGAGTGCGTTACTTGCGCGCGTACCGCTACCCAAGGAGTTAACGTGGCTGTAAAGAAGAAAGTTGCTAAGAAAGCAACAAAGAAGGCACCAGTTAAAAAAGCTGCAGCTAAGAAGCCAGCAGCGAAAAAAGCTGTAGCCAAGAAGAAAGCCGCTGCCAAGAAGCCAGCTGCTAAAAAGACTATTAAGAAAGCTGCGGCTAAGAAGCCAGCAAAGAAAGTTGCTAAGAAAGCAGTAGCAAAGAAGAAGGTTGCGAAAAAAGCTGTTGCTAAGAAAGCAGCTCCAAAGAAGCGCGTAGCTAAGAAAGCAGCTGCCAAAAAATCTTCTGCCGCAACAGTAAGAGTTCCAGCAGTACCAGTAACTTCATCAGCTCCTCGTGCTGCAGCTCCTGCCGCACCAGTAGCACCGGCTCGTCCTGCCGCACCAGCTGCTAAACAACAACAAGGCGCTTCAAGCCGCGTTAAATTCGCAGTCATTGTTGGTATCGCAGTATTAGCTTTTGTAGTTTTCTCTCAATCATCTTCAAAAGAGGACGATGATGCAGCACCAATGCCTACTGCAACTGCATCAGCTGAACCAAGTGCATCAACCGAAGTTTCTGCAACACCAACAGAATCAGCAAGCGGTGAAGCAGTTGCAGCAATTGAGGCACCAGGAAAGTTTGTTGCTCTCGGTACAGCTGAAGGCATTAAGTTGCGTTGGTTTGCCCCATCAGCAGTAGAAGGTTTGACAGGTTATTTAGTTGAGATTGCTCCAGATGGAAAAGAATGGCAGAGCGTTGCCACAGTTCCAGCTGATCAAACAACTTTAGAAATGGCTAAGAGCGAAGGCGGCTGGACTCAGTTCCGAGTTTCTAGCGTTTACTCAGATGGCCAAGTTGCACCAGCAAAGATTTTCGGATTGCCTGGTCAATACAAGTAAGCAAAAATTAATAAGAAAGACCTCGGGTAACAACTCGGGGTCTTTTTTATTTCTAGAAACTATTTTAAGGCAGCCCTATTTGTTTAGGGCTTCCAGAATTGCAGCGACGTAAACCTTGATTCCAGCTGGCCGTAAATGAACGCCGTCAGGTGCGAAATAATCCGGTCGATTCTGCGAGATTGTTGCCCAATCGACTACTTGGGCACGTGGGTTAGCCGCGGCAAATTCGGCAATTAGTGCGTTGTTTGCATCGCGCCATGGACGTGGCACAGCGGTATTCACAACAATTATCTGACTTTGATTAGCAACTTCTGCGAAAACTGCAGCAACTTGAGTTCTTGTGAGGGCGTTGTTATTTCCTAAATTGAAAATGACTGGAGCATCGCCGACAGTTAATTTGTCACGTTCTAGCACTTCTAATAACTCTGGTGCTTGTCGGCCAACGCGAGCATTTATCAAAGCAATGTTGCGTTGATCGCCGAGTTCGTAACGAATTCCTAGAATGACTGAATCACCAGCAACCCAAAGATCAGGTAGACCAACACTGGAAATCTGTGGTGGTTTTCTTGCTGAGGGTTTAAGTTCCTGAGTCAATTCTTTTTCAAATGCCGCTGCCTCTTGGTCGGCAACCGAGATCGCATTTGCACTAATTACAGTGGTGGCGGCAACTAGTGCGACGATGCCAACTGCAACCGATAACTTTTGACGAATGCGAACTTTCTTAGTTCGATACTTCATTCCGCGGAACCAAGATTCAACTGCACCGCTTCGAACTGGTAATTCAACTAACCGCAAAGAGATATCAGCCAAAGCTAAAACGATCAAGAAACGGACTGTGTAGAGCGCCCACTCTTGCCCAGCAATATCAACGCTAGGGCGAGTTAATTGAAAGACAATCCAGTGCCATAAGTAAATTGCATATGACCGCTCGCCGATCCAGACCAATGTGCGAGTGCGCAATATTGGTGCAAAGCGAGATGCCGGGTGCACGATAGAAGTAAGAATTGCGCAACCAAAGATTCCAGCCAGAGGGAAAGCTATGCGATAAAGCGTCGGATCGCTTTCGTTAATTAATAAGAAAGCCCCAAGGATTCCGATGAAACCGATTACGCCAATTCCATCAACAAAATCCTGGGCTCGCTGCGAAACTTCGCTCTTTAAATTTTGTGGAATCCAGCTAACTGCCAGAGCAGCGCCTAGGAACAAGCCAATGCTGTGGGTATCCGTTCCAAAGTAAATATGGCTAACTCGCTTGCTATTTGCCGCATCTAACGAGAGCGAGACAATAAATAAGGTAATGCCCGAGATGGCCGCAATAGTTAGCGCAGCCCCAGGAATTCGCTTCTTGCCAAACCACTTAAGAATTAAAAGCAGCACCAATGGCCAAACTAAATAAAACTGGGCTTCAACAGCGAGTGACCAGGTGTGTTGCAGTAGAGGCGGGCGCCCAATCGCTTCGAAGTAATCAGTTTCGCGAAAAACCAGCCACCAATTCATGCCGCCGAAGATCGAGAAAGGCGCATCGCTTAATAGTCGGCGAGTGGTTTCTGGCGCCCAGATGCCCACAAAGATTGCAGTTCCAAAAATCATAAAGAGCAACGGCGGCAGCAATCTGCGCACGCGAGCTAGATAGAAAGCACGTAGATCTAAACCGCCACTGCGCTGAATTGAATCAAGCAGTAGGCGAGTGATTACATAACCAGAAATTACAAAGAATAGATCTACGCCGAGAAACCCACCGGGAATCCAAGAAAAACCTAGGTGGTAAAGCATTACCGCGATTACGGCGACAGCACGCAAACCATCAATTGCAGGGATATGGGTGATCCCACGTTTTTTTGATGACATAACTTTTTGGTAATCGGTAAGAAACTACTTACGTTTTGCAGCAGCTTTCTTTACGGGTTTTTTAGCAACCGCTTTTTTCGCAGGTTTGCGAGTTGCTGAATTAGTTTTCTTTGGTGCCTCAATTGCCACTTTGGTGCGCTCGCTGGCAACACGAATTGGGCCACGATTAATAATTGTGTCATCGGCATTTAGATTCTGAAGAACTTGCTCTTGTAATTGAGCTAACCGCTCGAATGAACTCTGCAGGCGGGCGCGTGATTGTTGAATCGCGCTTTCAGCCTGATCAAGTGATTGGGTTTGTACTTTGTATAGACGTTCAGCTTCAGAAATAACGCTGGCTAACCACTGACGATAACCACCAACTTCTGAAGTTGCCTCAGTGATGATGCGTTCGCCTTCGCGACGCGCAGCTGTAGCTAGCGTACTAATCTCGCGCTTCTTATTTTCAAAAAGAGTTTCGGCTTCAACTTCAGCCTTAGCAACCATTTCCTCAGCTTCAGTTTCAGCTGCTTGTAAATACTTGCGACCACGAGTTTCGGCGCTTGATAGAACTGAACGAGCTTTCTGTTCGGCGCTCTCTAACGCATCTTTAGCAGCGCGATTTGTTTCGGTAACCAGACGGTCAGCTGCAGCCTGGGCTTTGGCTTCGCGAAGTTGCGCCGACTTGATCATGGTCATGGCAGTTTCAGTTGCCAGAATTTCAAATTCTTCTTTGGATAGCGTGGTGATATCGCGACGCGAGCGCAGATCGTTTAACTGCGCTTCTAGCTCGCGAATACGATCAACCGAATTTGGTTGACTGCTCTCTTCGCCTTTAAATCCAACCCAATTTAGGAAGGAGTTCTTCTCGGCCATCGCTACCTCTTTTTGCTCTTTAAACACTTACGGAAGGCTTAGATTAGAGCAAAAGCGCCATACCTAAAAGTGGGGTTAGTGCAGGGCTAATGCAGGGTGAAAATGGGCGTGATTAGCGGGATCTGTAAACGGCAACGCAGATTGCCACATACTGCGAGATCCATGCGGCTAGTACGAAGATGTGGAAAAGCTCGTGGAAACCAAAGTATTTGGCCTCTCGCCCTGGTCGCTTGAGTGCGTAGAAAATCGCCCCAATTGAGTAGAGCAAACCACCAAAAATAATTGGCAAGATAACCCACCAACCACCAGCTCGATAGAGATGCGGCGTATAAATAATTGCGACCCAGCCGAGTATCAAATAATTTGCAACGTATAACCAACGCGGAGCACCAACCCAAAAGACTCGAACCGCAACACCAATTAAAGCGCCAGTCCAAATAACCGAAAGCAAAATTGTGCGATCACGACCTTCTAGCAAAGTAACTGCAAACGGCGTATAGGAACCAGCGATTAATAAATTAATATTTGCATGATCCCAGCGGCGCCAGATTTTCTTCTTTGCTGGCGACCACGGAACGCGATGGTAAATGGCAGAAACGCTAAACAATAAAATTGCAGTGATTGAATAAAGTGCGATTGCAAATTTAACTGAGTTACGACTTAATATAAATAGAACAAGGGAGGCAATGATTACGGCCGGCGTTGCCCCTAAGTGAAACCAACCACGCAGCTTTGGCGGTGCTACTGGATTAGTCGGCGGAGTTACCGGATTACCAATTGGCTTGCTCACTCTCGGCTAGTTTTCGCCGCGAAGCGCTTTTTCAATCTGGCCAATGTGATCAAGTGGGTGCGCGGTATAGGTACGACACCATTTCTCGATGCTAAATGGCCCACTCTCAGAGTGAATGCCAGATTTTGCTAGATCAGCATCGGTCAGTCTTTCAATCATGATCAAAGATGAAGCGCGCACTGCGCTAAAGACTTTTACTGAGAAATCAATTGGCAAAGTTGAATAACCCAACACCGCTGAAGCTCCCCAAGCGTTCTCGTCGTAACCTTGAATCGAAGTTCCTTCAGGTTCGGCAATTAAACGTCGAATGCGCGCATATGACTGCGCTTCAGAATCAGCCATATGGTGAATAACTTGGCGCGATGACCAACCTTCAGGATGCTTGGTATCAAGTTGATCTGACGAAATCGAGGCAACAAGTTTTTCAAATGCCTCAGTACTCTGGCGATAAGCCGCTGCGATCTCTTTTATGCTCATTTAAAATCTCCTGAATTAAGGTCAAGAGTTGAACTATAGATTGAATTAAATGATTTCAGATAACAACTGGGTCACGCGACGCTTGATTTCATCTCGGATGATGCGCACAGGTTCAATACCTTGGCCAGCTGGATCTTCGAGAACCCAATCTTCGTAGCGCTTTCCTGGAAAGAATGGGCAAGTGTCGCCGCATCCCATTGTGATTACTACATCAGATTCTTGCACTGATTCGGTGGTCAGAATTTTTGGAACTTCGTGAGCAATATCAATTCCAAGTTCAGCCATAGCTTCAATTGCAACTGGATTAATTGTTTCTTTCGGTGCAGAGCCAGCTGATAGCACTCGTACTTTTCCACCAGATAACGAAGTCATAAATCCTGCCGCCATTTGTGATCGGCCAGCATTGTGAACACAAACAAAGAGAACTGTTGGCTGCTTTTTTTCATCGCTCATGGTTTAAATGCTAAACCCGACTTGGCAAAAAAGAACTAGATTTAAGTGAACATCTAGTTAATTAACTTCATTTCCTAAAAGATAGATCAGCCTTCTTCATTGCGGTCGTCAAAATGCGAATCGCATTTGGCCCCATGCCGTGTAGCTCCTTTATTGCAGCCAATGAAGTTTTGCGAAGATCTGAGAGTTCAAATAAGCCATCATTAATAAGTGCTCTTCTGACCGGTGCTCCAAGCCCTAGTTCACGCCACGCCTGATCGACAGAGGCGTAGTAATCCAGATCGAGATTGCTATTTGTTGCCGTAGCTTCAGAATCGGCAATTGAACTTTGTAACTTCTTTTCTTCGCGCCGTGCAGCGGCTGCGCGCTTAATCTCAGCGGCTTCCATTTTAATTTTTGCGGCAGACTTTTTAGCCATAGGAGCAATCTAACTTTTGCGGGGAGTTATAAGTAGTTTCGAAACTCAACTGAAATAACTCAATTGAAATAATTGTGTGCGGGAGGCGGGACTTGAACCCGCACGTCCGAAGACACAGGTTCCTAAGACCTGCGTGTCTGCCATTTCACCACTCCCGCTTAAGAGTGCTTTCATAACTTTCGTGCCACCTAGTTGATCTCAGTTCGCCATGTGGTTAAAACATGTCCGACTGCTGTCCTCTAGATACTGGGCAAGATTAGAGGTAAGTTCGTCATAGTTCCAAAACGAGCGCGTATGAAAGGGTCAAATCATGGCTTTAACACCTACCCCAGCAGATAAATTCACTTTCGGTCTCTGGACCGTCGGCTGGCAGGCGCGCGATCCATTCGGAGATGCAACTCGCGAAGCACTTGACCCAGTTCGCACAGTTAACGAGCTCGCTGCGCGCGGTGCCTATGGAGTTACTTTCCATGATGATGACCTAATTCCATTCGGAAGCAACGATGCTGATCGTCAATCACATATTGACCGCTTCAAGGCAGCTCTTGCCACATCAGGAATGAAAGTTCCAATGGCAACAACTAATCTATTTAGCCACCCGGTCTTTAAGGATGGCGCGTTTACCTCGAATGATCGCGATATTCGTCGCTATGCAATTAAAAAGACCATGCGCAACATTGATCTCGCTGCCGAACTTGGCGCAGAAATTTATGTTGCTTGGGGTGGTCGTGAAGGCGCCGAATCAGATGGCGCTAAAGATGCCTATGTTGCACTCGATCGTTTCCGCGAAGCGTTTAACACCCTTGGTCAATATGTTTTAGATAATGGTTACAACATCAAGTTTGCAATTGAGCCAAAGCCAAATGAACCACGCGGCGATATTTTCTTGCCAACCATTGGTCACGCTTTAGCTTTTATTAATTCACTAGATCATCCAGAACTCGTGGGCCTTAATCCTGAGGTTGGTCACGAGCAAATGGCCGGACTTAACTTTGTGCACGGAATCGCACAAGCACTTTGGCACAAGAAGTTATTCCACATCGATCTAAATGGTCAGCATGGCCCTAAGTACGATCAAGATTTAGTTTTCGGCCATGGCGATTTGAAGTCAGCCTTCTTCTTGGTTGATTTACTTGAACGCTATAACTACAGCGGCCCGAAGCACTTTGATTACAAGCCAGCTCGTACTGAAAGCGATAAGGGCGTTTGGGAATCTGCCAGCGCAAACATGCGCACTTATTTACTGCTTAAAGAGCGAGCACTAGCTTTCCGCAATGATCCACGCGTAATTAATGCGATGGCAGAGTCCAATATTCCGGGCTTAGCTGAGCCAACTTTCGCACCAGGTGAAACGTGGCGCGATCTGGCAAATGAATTCCTTGATGTGGAAACAGCTGGCAAGCGCGGATATCACTACGAAGCTCTTGATCAGTTAGCACTTGAGCACCTGATGGGTGCTAAGTAATACCTTCTTAAGCTGTAGTTAGTAAATAAGTCAAGAAATTTACTAGTGCGCTAAACCGAGCTGCCGCGGCGTGAAACCGCATCAACTCCTGCTGAAACTAATAGCACTGCGCCAGTAACAATGAACTTGATGCCGGCTGCATAACCGAGCAAACCCATGCCGTTATCAATGACGGCAACTACCAAGCCACCCAGAATCGCATCGCGCATCTTTCCTTTGCCACCGAACAAACTGGTGCCACCAATAACTGCAGCGCCAACTGCATAGAGCAGAGTAGAAGAGCCACCAGTTGTTGGTGAGATTGAATTTTGGCGGGAAGCAAAGAGCAAACCAGCAATTGCAGATAACCCTGAACAAATCACGAAGGCTGCAATACGAATGTTCTTCACATTGATACCTGCGCGTCGAGCAGCTTCTGCATTTCCACCAACTGCATAAATGTGGCGGCCGAAAGCGGTGCGACCAAGTACGAAAGTTCCGATTACAAGTAAGAAGAGAATTACTGGAACCACGTAAGGAATGCCTTTTAAGCTAACAAGTTCGCGGTTGTTACTGCGCTCAAGATTAAGTGCAAAAACTGCCAAGCCGGAAACACCAACCAAGCTAACTGTTTTAATTAACCACAACTTGAATAGTTCAGCCTTTAAGCCAGCTTTACGGCGAGCATTGATGCGGCTTAAACCAAGTAATACATAGCCAACTGAGGCAACAATATAGAAGGCCCAACTCAAAGTTGGCGAGAGATTGCTGTTTTGAATTGCTAAAACAGTTTCATCTTCAACGCGAATAGTTCCGCCTTCGCCAGCCAAAATAAGCAAAATTCCTTGGAAGCCCAAGAAGGCAGCAAGCGTTACAACGAAAGAGGGAATTCCGAGGCGGGCAACTAGCGTGCCTAAACCAAATCCCATCGCCATTCCGACTGCAATGCTGGCAGCAAGTGCGATGTACCAAGGTTGTCCTTGATCGGTAATCAGAATTACCAATACCGCACCGCAAACACCAGATGCGTATCCGGCAGATAAATCAATCTCGCCCAGTAGAAGCACGAAGATCAACCCCATCGCAATCACGATTACCGATGCTGCTTGGGTTAACAAGTTCGCAAAGTTTCCGGGTGTTAAGAAAACACTCGACATCGAACCGAAAACAATACAAAGAACTAGTAAGCCTAAGACAGCGGGCAGTGCACCAATATCGCCAGCCTTTACCTTTGA
>JBILXJ010000030.1:0-8923 GCA_044378655.1 Candidatus Planktophila sp.
CATGGCAACTGCTTTTGAGGTGCTTGATTTACCCGAACCACTAGGGCCATCTATTGCTACAACTATGCCCATAATGACCCTTATTCTACGGTGCTTAACAAGTAAGGCTTTACCTGATTCTTAAACTTCTAAAAATTAACTAACCGAGTGAACGTTCCAGCCCTCTTTTGTTAGGAAATCACTTAACCGTTCGATATCTTCTGGTGCAATTGCTAGCGTAATTACGGCAGTTAATTGTCCAGGCGAATGTTCAAGCGTTAGATCTTCGATATTTACCTCAGCCTTTGCGCAAGCATTGAAAAGGGATCCGAGTTGTCCAGGTCGGTCATCAATGACAATTGGTAGGTAGCTATATTCTCGAGATTTCCCACCGTGCTTACCTGGAATCGCACTCTTTCCGGCACGCCCGGCTTCAACTAAGGACTCCCACTTGGCAGGGCCACTAGCAGCTGAAATAAGATCCGAAAGATCACTTTGTAGACCTATTAATAATGGCATCAAGGCTGCCTCATTGGCGGCCAAAATCTCGCCCCAGAGCTTCGGGTCAGATCCGGCAATCCGAACCGTGTCTCGTAACCCACCCCCGGCCAGTGCCAGGGCCTCAGGGCTTGAGCCTGAAAGTTGCGCAGCCAGTAATGAACTGATGGTTTGAGGCAGATGCGAGATCAGGGCTACCCGCTCATCGTGATCCTCAGCGCTCATTTCTACTGCCTGCGCTCCGCAAACCTGGATTACTTCAAGCACCATCTGCTTGGCCGCCTCTGAAGTTTCCTTTGTTGGAGTAATAATCCAGGCGCGATCTAAGAAGAGATCGGCTCGGGCAGATACCGCCCCACTAACCTCACGTCCAGCCATCGGATGGGTACCACAGAATCTGTACAAAAGCCCTTCTAGAGTTGAAACTTCAACTATAGGTTTTGACTTTACGCTACCAATATCCATAAGTATCGCTTGAGGGTTGAGGGTTGCTTCACGCTCAATAGCTGACTTGAAGGCTGAAGGTGGCGTCGCAATGATTACCAACTCTGGTTTTGCATCTGTAGCACTCTTGACCAGATCATTAGCTAAATTTTCGGCTTTTGAATCTATGTCAACAAACTGAACCGAGGCACCCGCCGCTTTTAAGGCAAGACCGACCGAGGTCCCAATTAGACCCGCACCGACTATTCGAACTGATTTTATATTCAAGGCAATCCCCTATTGGGCTAAATCTTTGCGCAGAGCAGTAGCGCCATGAAGGTAAATATGGCTAATTTCGCTCTTACTTTTATCACTTTCGGCGTGCATGAGAACTCGAATAATCCGTCCAAGCGCCCCTGTCACATCGATCTCAACGGCACAGATTAGAGGGGTTCCGGCAAAGCCAACATCTCGAGCAGCTGCGGCGGGAAAGTCGGCAGTCAAATCTGGGGTCGCAGTCATGAGAACTGAAATTACGTCATCGACTTCAAGCCCATTGGCTTTGAGCATGGCGGGCAAGAGCTCGCGCACGCCGTCGCCGATTGCCACGCTTGAATTCACGCTCACCTGTGTAGCGCCTCGAATAGCTCTTAAAACCATGGTTAAGGGTACCTTGAAGTACCCTTTTTTCGTTTTTAATGAATACGTGTTTAGAGTCAAATCGACTTAACGATTAAACTAGTTAACTCTCATGATCGCACCGTCTCCCTGGGCGCAATCATTTAACAGAATCTTCCTTATATCGACAAATAGATTCGACCAACGAATCTTACGCTCAATTTTACAGAAATTATCGACAAATATCTTTTTGATTCGATGAATATCGATAAATAGAGAAATAGATAGTTCTTAAATATTAATAAACCGATTTATTACTTTAAATCTAAAGCCTTCTGTATATTTAACAATTCTTGCTCATTGAGGTCTCGCCAGCGTCCTTCGGGGGTATCGCCCAATGAGATCGGTCCGAAGTTCGTGCGGATCAAACGAAGGACCTCTACGCCCACTGCCTCCATTAGGCGACGGATGATGTGATACCGGCCCTCGTGGATCTTGACTTCAATCCAGTTTGGCGAGAGCTGCTTAAAGCTAAGCACTCGACCCATGCCATCTTCGAGCTCTACGCCCTTTAAAAGCACCTTATCTACTCCGGTTTCAAGGCGTCCTTCGAACTCAATAATGTACGTTTTTTCTAGCCCAAAAGAGGGGTGAGTTGCGCGGAATGTCAGATCGCCATCATTTGTCAGAAGTATCAGACCTTCAGAATCCTTATCAAGGCGCCCGACATGGAAGAGACGCTCTTTCCGCAAATCGATGAAATCTGCTAAAGATGGACGGCCTTCAGGGTCATACATGGTAGACAAAACACCTTTTGGTTTATGAAGTACTAAATAAGACTTAGTCATTGATCGTTTGATCGTCTCACCATCAACTGCTACTTCATGCCTTTCTGGGTCTATCTTCGCACCAAGTTCTCGAATTGGACGTCCGTCGATAGTTACTCGACCATCTGCGATTAGCTCATCAGCACCACGGCGGCTAGTGATTCCCGCATCGGCAATTATTTTATTAAGGCGCATCTCGGCCATTTGGCTATCTCCTCGACAGTCAGGTTAAGGGCGTAAGAATACCGCCTCTCCCCTGTCTTGGACTAATTGGCAGTCAGGAGAAGCTTGCAAAGCGAATCAGTCGGTGAGTGAATCCAGAATTTCATCGAGACGATCAAGGTCTGGCAAGTAAGGAGCCAGGGCTGGCAGATCTTCGAGGCTATTTACACCTAGGCGTTCGAGGAAGTAGCTGGTGGTCTTATAAAGGATTGCACCGGTCTCGTGCTCGAGCCCAAATTCCTCAACCAGCCCACGAGTAACCAAGGTCTTCATTACCGCTTCGACATTTACGCCTCTAATAGCAGATACTCGCGCACGACTAACTGGCTGGCGATAAGCAATGACTGCAAGAGTCTCTAGAGCTGCCTGAGTTAGGCGATTCTGCTGCCCATCAAGAACAAATTTTTCAACCGCAGAGGCGCAATCTGGATGGCTGTAAAAACGCCACCCTCCGGCCACTGCGCGTAATTCAAAGCCACGACCTTCATAGGAGGCAGAGAGGTTCTCTAGGGCTGCGACGACTTCATCTATCGTCACGACTAGTACCGAGGCCAAAGTCAGTTCGGTGACTGGCTCATCGACGACCATCAGGATCGCTTCGATAGAACGCTCAAGTTCTACATTAGACATTTTCGCCCTCGCTATCTTCTAAGACCACTGGAATATCAAACTCGTCCGTTACCTCAACTTCGCCAGATTCACTGCCAACCCAGCTAATTTGGAGCTCACCGAGGGCAGCAACTTGATCAAAACGAAGCACACCTTGGCGATAAAGGTCGAGCAAACTTAGGAAACGGGCGACGACGACCAAGGTGCTACTGGCATCGGCTGTCAGGCTGCGAAAGCTTAGGGTTTTGGACCTGCGCAAAGCCTCAACCACGCCTTTAGACTCTTCAGCAACGCTAACAAGAGGCATATGAAGATGCTCAACTGAAACTAACGCTGGGGTTTTCGGAGTCAGAACTCGGTCAGCAATGGCGGCAAAGCGCTCTGCGCCAACGCCAATTAATACTTCAGGTAACAAGGCGGAAAGCGCGGGATCTAAAGCCACAACGCGTGGGAAAGCCTTATCTTGCAGGGTTATGCGCTCGCCAAAGGTCGCCGCGATCTCTTTAAAGGCGCGGTATTGAAGCAAGCGCGCAAAGAGTAAGTCGCGAGCTTCAAGCAGTGCCAAGTCTTCTTCATCTTCAACTTCACCTGATGGAAGTAGCCGAGCTGCTTTCAGGTCAAGCAAAGTGGCTGCAACAACTAAGAATTCAGTGGCTTGGTCAAGGCGCCAGCCTTCACCCGAAAGCTCAAGGGCGCGAATGAAGGCGATAAATTCATCGGTAACCAGGCTCAGCGAGATTTCCGTGATGTCGAGTTTGTGGCGCGAAATAAGCTGCAGGAGAAGATCAAAGGGGCCATCGAAATTAGCTAGATGGACGCTGAATTCATTGCTCGGTGCGCTCGCTTCGATGGCATCAGATGCGACATCGATCCCTGAACTCTGAGTATCCGGAGTTTCCACGGGTGAACACTACTTGCTCACGGGGCTATTCGATGCGTAGGCTCACGCACCTAAGCAGAAAGAGGTTTAACGCTTGAACGCTAAATCGACAATTGAAGAGGATGTGGCGACTACTGCCAACCTCTTAGGCAAAACGCCTAAGAACTTTAAGACTCCTCCTGCCCCGCAAGAAGGTCTGCCAGCAAAAGTAATCGCACTTTTCAATCAAAAAGGTGGCGTTGGTAAAACTACTTCAACAATTAACTTAGGTGCAGCCCTTACCGAACTTGGCCGCAAAGTTTTACTAGTGGACTTTGACCCGCAAGGTGGTTTATCACTTGGTCTTGGCGTTAATGCTCACAGCTTGCCGTTAGAGCAGACTGTTTATTACGCACTAATGGATCCAACTGCCGATGTTGATCAGATCATTTTAAAGTCATCAGTTCCGGGCTTAGATTTCTTGCCTGCAAACCGTGACTTGGGTACTGCTGAAACCACACTCGGTGCTGAAATCGGCGGACAACAATTTCTAAAGCGCACCTTAAATTCTTTGAAAGATCGCTATGACGTTATCTTGATTGATTGCCAGCCAACCATGGGTCAGCTAACAATTAACGCACTTGTTGCAGCAGATGAAGTAATTGTTCCATTGCAATGTGAATACTTTGCATTGCACGGTTTCATTGAGTTAAAAGGCAACCTAGATAAGGTTAAAAATTTCCTTAATCCGCAATTAAAGCTAATCGGAATCTTGGCAACTATGTACGAACGTAAGACGGTACATAATCGCGAAGTTCTCACCACAATTCTTGAAAAGTATCCAGAAGATGTGTTCGAAACAATCATCGCTAAAACTATTCGTTTCCCTGAAACAACTGTTGTTGGCGAACCAATTACCACTTACGCCAGCTCTTCAGGTGGCGCTAATTCATACCGACGTTTAGCCCGTGAACTAATTGCCCGAGGAGGCGCACGATGACCCGCAGAGCTAGCTTGCCTGGTGCCGATGAATTGTTTCGCACCAACTCCCCCGCCTTAAGTGCAGTTCGACAAAGTGCACCAGAACCAATTGTCGAAGCACCAACAACCTCGGTCGCACCGACTCGTTCTTCGAGTAAAAAGGGCGTGCGTTCTATTCCTCGTCGTCGTGTGACTTCGGTTGAGAAATCTCCAACTGGTCGCGAACGTCATGATGAAAAAATCACGGTTTACTTATCTGCAGACGAACTATTTGATCTTGATCAAGCACGTTTGATGTTGCGCGGAGACCTTGGTTTGGCGGTAGATCGCGGTCGCATTGTGCGCGAATCAATTGCGGTAATCGTGGCTGATCTTGAGGCTAAGGGCGATCAAAGCATTCTGGCTCGCCGTCTACGCAATCAGTAATCTCTGACCAGTTCCGAATAGCTTTTAGCGGGCTCTTGGGTGAGCCGAACTATAACTTTCGCGAATTTTGTCGATTGTTATGAGTGTATAAATCTGCGTTGTCGTAACTGAGGCATGTCCTAAGAGCTCTTGAACTACGCGAATATCAGCGCCACCATCTAGCAAATGTGTCGCGTAAGAGTGTCGAAAAACGTGCGGCGAAACTTTGCTCGTAATACCGGCTCGCTCAGCAGCTGTTAGAACTATCTGCCATGCGCTTTGCCTTGAGATACGAGTTCCTTTTTGATTTAAGAAAAGCGCACCATTCATCGAACTCTCTTTACGACCAGATTTAGCCGCCAGATCAGGCCGAGTGCGAACTAAATAATTATCGATCGCCGCTACTGCAAATTTTCCCAACGGAACTATTCGCTCCTTGCCGCCTTTGCCACGTATTCGCAAAGTTGTGATCTCATCGGCATTCAAATTGGATTTAGCGAAATCACTTAAATTAATGCCGATAACTTCGCTAACTCGAGCGCCAGAACTATAGAGAAGTTCAAGCATTGCATGATCGCGCAACGAAATTACATCTCCCTCTCGTAGTCCGGCATCGATGAGAGCGGTGACCTCAGCAACAGTCAGCGCTTTAGGCAACCGCCGGGCAGATTTGTTATGAGAAATTTCAGTAGTCGGGTCAACGATTCCATATTCGCGATTTTGATACTTGTAGAACGTGCGAACTGCGCTCATGATTCGATTGATGCTAGACGGCGCTAACTCGTTAGCTTTCAATGAACTTTCAAAACTAGTTATGATGGAACTATTAACGGTGCTTGTATCCACTGACTCTGCTTCGAAGAACTCAACTAGCTTTCTAAGATCGCGCTCGTAAGCTGCAATTGAATTCGCAGCTAAACCTCGCTCGATCCGTAAGTGATCGAGGAAGCTATTAACCGATTGGCGAAAACTCATAGGCATGAGCCTGCGCTACAGCTTGATAACGAACTTTTCCGCCGCTGATATTCAAGCCTTTTGCCAACGCTGGATCTTTAACAATCGCGTTCTGCCAACCAAAATTAGCTAGAGCCAGCGTGTAAGGCATAGTTGCGTTAGTTAACGCATAAGTAGAAGCAACCGGAACTGCACCAGGCATATTCGCAACGCAATAAAAGATCGAGTTATGCACTTTAAATGTTGGCTCTGCATGAGTAGTTGGCTTGGAATCTTCAAAGCATCCGCCTTGATCAATTGCAATATCAACCAAGACCGAACCATGTTTCATTCGTGAAACCAATTCGTTGCTGACTAATTTAGGCGCTTTGGCACCATGAACTAGAACTGCACCAATAACTAAATCAGCCTGTAATACTTCGCGTTCAATTGAAGTATGAGCAGAAAATAGCGTCTTGATGCGGCCACCATAAAGTGAATCAATCTCTTGCATCCGTGAGATCGAACGATCAAGGACAGTTACATCGGCGCCCATTCCCATTGCAATTACAGCTGCATTAAGACCGGCAACTCCCCCGCCAATCACGACAACTTTGCCAGGTGCGACACCAGGAACACCCGCCAGCAAAACGCCACGACCACCGTTTGGCTTCTGCAATGAATAAGCACCAACTTGAGTTGCCATGCGTCCAGCCACTTCACTCATTGGCGACAGAAGTGGCAATTGGCCATCTTTCTCGACAGTCTCATAAGCAATTGCAGCGCAACCACTGGCGATAAGTGCATCGGTGCAAGGTTTTGATGCCGCTAAATGCAAGTAAGTAAAGAGAGTGTGATTGGCCTTAATTCGCGAATATTCAACTTCAATTGGCTCTTTAACTTTTAAGATTAATTCCGCGGCGTTCCAAACTTCATCGGCAGTTGCCAAGATCTTCGCACCATGGGCAATGAAATCAGCATCAGTAATCGCTGAGCCAAGACCAGCACCTGTTTCAATGAAAACATCATGTCCTGCGCGAACTAACTCGCTAACACCATCAGGAGTAATTGCTACTCGCGACTCGTGGACCTTGATCTCTTTTGGTATGCCGACCTGCATGGCTAATCCTTAATTGGAAACTATTTCTTTCCAGCAATTGCCGCTGCCACCAAGCCGGTGAAAAGCGGATGAGCTTTGGTGGGACGTGAGCGAAGTTCTGGATGCGCCTGTGTTCCCACGTAATAAGGATGTACCTCTTTAGGTAATTCAACAAACTCCACGAGGTTTTCTTGCTCATAAATCCCTGAGAAAATAAGGCCAGCACTCGAAATTTGATCGCGGTACTTATTATTCACTTCGTAACGATGGCGGTGACGCTCTGAAATCGAAGTTGCTCCGTAAACTGTTGCGACAATCGAACCAGGCGTTAACTCGGCTTGATACAAACCAAGTCGCATTGTGCCGCCCATATCGGCTTGACCCGAAACAATCTCTTTCTGACTTTCCATTGTCGCAATTACATGTGTGCCTGATTCTGGATCGAACTCAGCGCTGTTTGCATCAGCAATTCCACCGAGGTTGCGAGCAGCTTCAATAACCATGCACTGCAAACCTAGACATAAACCTAGAGTTGGAATCTTGTTTTCACGAGCAAATTTAAGAGCTCCTAGTTTGCCTTCGATGCCGCGAATTCCGAATCCACCTGGAACACAGATCGCATCAACATCGCTGAGCATCGCTCGCGCCCCGGCTTCACTTTCGCATTCATCGCTGGCAATCCACTTAAGATTTACTTTGGCATCATTAGCAAAACCACCTGCGCGCAAAGCTTCGCTGACTGAAAGATAGGCATCTGGCAGATCAACATATTTACCAACTAAGCCAACGGTAATTTGATGCTTAGGGTTATGCACTCTCTCAAGCAGGGCGTCCCATACTCCCCACTCGACATCGTGGCACTTAAGACCAAGACGTGAGACGACGTAGGAATCTAAACCTTCAGCATGCAGAACCTTTGGGATGTCATAAATTGATGGTGCATCAACTGCTGCAACCACAGCTTCGGCATCGACGTCACACATAAGTGAAATCTTGCGTTTGACGCCATCGGGAATTGGGCGATCAGAGCGAAGCACGATTGCATCGGGTGCGATACCGATTGAACGAAGAGCTGCAACGCTATGTTGAGTGGGCTTAGTCTTTAATTCACCAGATGGACCGATGTATGGCACTAGGGAAACATGTAAATAGAAAACATTATCGCGACCGACTTCTTGGCGAATCTGCCGTGCCGCTTCTAAGAATGGTTGCGACTCAATATCTCCAACTGTGCCGCCGATTTCTGTAATCACGACATCGATTTCAGGCGAGGCCATCGCGCGAATACGTTCTTTAATTTCATTAGTGATGTGTGGAATCACTTGCACGGTCTCGCCTAAATATTCGCCGCGACGTTCGCGCGCAATTACTCGCGAATAAACTTGGCCCGTTGTGACATTTGCTGATCCATGCAAATTAGTATCGAGAAAACGCTCGTAATGGCCGATATCTAGATCGGTTTCGGCACCA
>JBILXJ010000031.1:0-8921 GCA_044378655.1 Candidatus Planktophila sp.
AAGATGAAAACCTTCGCGTTTGAAACGCCAGCTGTTGCGTACTTAGCTAGTGCTGGACCCTGTAGATCGTCCTTACCAACTACGCGGTGGAATACTGGACCGCCGAAGTCAGGTGATTGTGAATCTGTTAGGGATACGCGTGTTGCTGATGGAGAGATCATTACTAATCCGCCAGCCTTGTAGAAAGGTAGTGATGCGATTGTTGCGCCTGAGTATGCAGGTCCAACTACGCCAAGAATCTTCTTATCTTTTCCGATTCCTGGAGCAACTGTTCCAGCTACTGCTGGGTCGCCTTGATCGTCAACTGAAACTAGCTTTACGTTGTACTTAGCTTTGTTCTTTGCATTGAAAAGCTTGATTGCATACTTAACTGCATTCTGCTCATCAGTACCAGTTGATGCTTCGCCACCAGATAGTGGACCCTGGTATGCAATGTAAACAGTCTTTGGTGCTGCGCTTGCTGAAGTCTGTGCTGCTGCAACTCCGAATACGAGTGCTGCTGCTGAAACAACGGCAAGTGAACGCTGGATCTTCTTGTTCATTTATTGCCTTTCCTGTTCTTGTGTCCCGGGACAGGGAGGGGATGAGCGTAACCGCAGGGGTGAGGGTTGGACAAGCCCAAATTATGAGAATCTCGATATTTATGCGCTTGTTAAATTACAGCCATGTAACTTTTTGGGCTGGTTCGTGCTTGAACGGGGTACCTAATTGCGAAGCCCTTGCACCTTACTTATCTGGAACTGCCGAAGGCGAAATTACCGCTTCGGCGACCTCTTTCATGGTGATGCGGCGATCCATGGCAGCTCGTTGAATCCACGAAAATGCTTCGGGCTCGGAGAGATTTAAGGCTTTCATCAAAATACCTTTAGCACGATCAATTACTTTTCGAGTCTCTAGTCGATCATGAAGATCTGCTACTTCATCTGCGAGTGATCGCATTTGGGTATGACGACTAATTGCAATTTCAATTGCGGGAACTAAATCAGAGATCGTAAATGGTTTAACGACATAAGCCATTACGCCAGCATCACGAGCGCGGTCAACCAATTCGCGTTGGCTAAACGCGGTCAGCATTAAAACTGGTGCAATTGTGATTATTTTTTCAGCCGCAGAAATTCCATCTAGAACTGGCATCTGCACATCTAAGATTGCTAAATCAGGTTTATATTCATTAGCTAAAGCGATTGCTTCTTCTCCATTAGTTGCTTGGGCAACAACTTCATAGCCGGCTTCGGTGAGCATCTCGACTAAATCCATGCGGATTAAAGTTTCATCTTCGGCGACCAAAATGCGAGTGGCAGGTGAAGTAGAGCTCTTGCTACCGCTCTGTGAATTCATGTGCCTCGAGTCGGATTCGAACCGACACTATGCAGTGTTTGAGACTGCCCTCTCTACCGTTGGAGTACCGAGGCTAGAAGGGCAATTGTAGCGGTAAGAAAATTGGCTACGAAACGCAGTTAGTTAGCGATACGCAGGCGCAGCGCCAGAGATCGCATCGCCAATACGGTGAACACGCATCGCATTCGTTGATCCTGGAATTCCGGGAGGTGAGCCAGCAACGATCATTACATTCTCGCCCACTACCCCACGGCCACTTTCAACTAGCAAGGAATCTACTTGCTTAACCATTTCATCGGTGTGGCTAACCATCGGCATGATCATTGACTCGATGCCCCAAGAGAGCGCTAATTGATTAAAGGTTGACGGATCTGGCGTAAGTGCCAAGATTGGGATCGGTGAGCGAAGCCGAGACATACGACGAGCTGAGTCACCGCTCTTGGTGAATGCGACTAAGAATTTGGCATCGACAATCTTGCCAACTTCAACGGCAGCCTTAGTGATAGCGCCACCTTTTGTTTTAGGTTGAGTACGCATCGGACGAATTCGGTCCATCATGTCTTGCTCTGTTTTAACAATTATGCGAGACATAACCTGTACTGCTTCTATCGCAAAAGCACCCACACTAGTTTCGCCAGAGAGCATCAGCGCATCAGCGCCATCTAGAACTGCGTTTGCGCAGTCAGTTGCTTCGGCGCGAGTTGGCGTTGAATTCGTAATCATTGAATCAAGCATCTGTGTTGCCACGATTACTGGTTTAGCTGCTTCGCGTGAAAGTTCGATACAGCGCTTTTGCACTAGTGGTACATCTTCAATTGGTAGCTCGACTCCGAGATCGCCACGAGCAACCATGATGCCATCGAAAGCATCAACAATTTCTTGCAAGTTCTCAACGGCTTGTGGTTTTTCAATCTTGGCAATAACTGGGCGACGAATTCCAACTTCATCCATGATTATGTGAACATCTTTGATGTCAGCCGCACTACGAACGAATGAGAGCGCAATAAAGTCCGCGCCCGCTGCTAATCCCCAGCGAAGATCTTCTTTATCTTTTTCAGATAGCGCTGGAACGGAAACTGCGACACCTGGCAAGTTAATACCTTTGTTATTACTAACTGTGCCTGGCTCAATAACTTTAGTTACAACATCGTTGCCTTTAACTTCAACAACTTCGACAGTTACTTTTCCATCATCAATCAAAATTCGATCGCCTGGCTTGCAATCACCAGGTAGGCCTTTATAAGTGGTTCCGACGCGCTCTTTGGTGCCTTCAACTTCATCAGCGGTGATGGTGAAAATATCTCCGCGAGCCAAGTCGTGTGGACCATTTGCAAAACGAGCCAAGCGAATTTTGGGACCTTGCAAGTCGACCAAAATAGCAATTGGCTGGTTTGTTTCGGCAGCAACTGAGCGAACTAAATCGAGGCGACTTTGATGTTCGTCGTATCCTCCGTGTGACAGGTTAAGGCGAGCCATGTTCATGCCAGCTGCGATTAATTCGTGAACCTTCTCGGAAGATTCAACTGCTGGACCCATCGTGCAAACAATTTTGGCGCGGCGCATATATATAGCCTATCTAGTTAGTTTCTCATTTTGAGGTCTAGTTAACGATTTAACTAGACCATCATTGGTCGAGCGGTAGGAAGTATCGGTGCTGGCAATTGCGTCTCGCCAGTTAAGTACTTATCTACCTCAGCCGCCGCACTGCGACCTTCTGCGATCGCCCAAACAATGAGCGATTGTCCACGACCAGCATCGCCGGCCACGAAAATTCCTTCTTGAGAGCTTTGGTAATCCAAACCACGTTTGATATTTCCGCGCTCATCAAGTTCAACTTCAAGTTGATCAATCAGCGCTGTTTTTTCTGGGCCAGTAAATCCCATCGCCAAGAAAACAAAATCAGCAGGAAGTTCTTTCTCAGTTCCAGGAACTGGTGCGAACTTTCCGTTTTCAAATTTAGTTTCGACGATCTTTAGTGCGCGTAGATTGCCGTTGCCATCGCCTAAGAATTCTTCAGTGCTTACGGCAAATAGGCGGTTGTCTAACTCTTCGTGCGCACTAGATACTCGATAAATCATTGGGTAAGTTGGCCAAGGCTGTCCGGCTGGGCGTTCTTCAGTTGGGCGAGGCATGATCTCAAGCTGGGTAACACTTGCAGCACCTTGACGAACCGAAGTACCAAGGCAGTCAGCACCAGTATCTCCGCCACCCAGAATCACAACATGTTTGCCGGCCACATTAATTTCCGGTGTCTCTACTTCGCCTAAGCCTTGACGGTTGCCCCAGGGTAAAAACTCCATGGCTTGGTAGATGCCTTTGAGCTCACGGCCCGGAACATTGATATCGCGCCATTGTGTAGCGCCAACTGCCAAAACAATTGCGTCGTATTTGGTACGTAATTGCGCACCAGTAAGTTCCACGCCGACATTTACACCTGGGCGAAAACGTGTGCCTTCTTTGGTCATCTGATCTAACCGACGATCAAGAATTGCTTTCTCCATTTTAAATTCTGGAATTCCGTAGCGAAGCAAGCCACCAATTTTATCTGCGCGATCATAAACCGCAACTGTGTGCCCTGCTCTAGTTAACTGTTGTGCCACAGCTAAACCTGCTGGCCCAGAGCCAATTACCGCAACGGTCTTACCGGTTAATCGGTCAGCAATCATTGGTTCAACGTTGCCATCTTTAAAGGCTTCTTCAATAGTGCGTAATTCAATTTGCTTGATGGTCACGGCAGTCTTATTAATTGCAACAACGCAAGCAGTCTCGCAAGGTGCCGGGCAGAGGCGACCAGTGAATTCAGGGAAGTTATTTGTTGCGTGTAAACGATCGATTGCCTCATTCTTGTCGCCACGCCAAATCAAGTCATTCCACTCTGGAATTAAGTTACCAAGTGGGCAACCTGAATGGCAGAACGGAATTCCGCAATCCATGCAACGACCAGCTTGCTTTTGCAAATCCGGAAAAGCTTGTTCTTCGTAAACTTCTTTCCAGTCTTTAATGCGAACGTCGACTGGACGACGAGTTGGAACCGCTCTATCGGTTGTTAAAAATCCCTTTGGATCAGCCATTTGCTGCGACCTCCATTACGACTTGATCAACTGGTAAACCTTCGCGATTAGCTCGCTCGATAGCCGCTAACACGCGGGCATAATCACGTGGCATAACTAAGGTGAATCGAGTTAACGCTACTGACCAATTTGCCAATAGTTCTGCGGCAACTTCAGAGCCAGTTTCAACTTGGAAATCTGAAACTAACGACTTTAAAATTTCTTTCTGATCTTCTGGAACTGCCATCAGGTCAACCATCTCGGTATTTACATTAGCGCTGTCGATATCGAGCATGAAAGCGCGTCCGCCAGACATACCAGCTGCAAAGTTTCGGCCGGTCGCACCAAGGACTACGACAGTGCCGCCAGTCATGTATTCGCAACCGTGATCGCCAATACCTTCGACAATTGCAGTAGCGCCAGAGTTGCGAACACAGAAGCGCTCGCCAACCTTGCCGCGTACATAAATTTTGCCGGAAGTCGCGCCATAACCAATAACGTTTCCGGCAATTACGTTTGCTTCTGACTTGAAAGTAGCTTTCTCATCTGGGCGAACAACAACAGTGCCGCCAGAAATTCCCTTAGCCACATAGTCATTGGAATCACCGTAAAGACGAATCTTGAGACCGCTTGGAATAAATGCACCAAGTGATTGACCAGCTGAGCCATGCAAAGTCACATCAATAGTGCCAACAGGTAAACCATTTGATCCGTGACGTCGGGTGATCTCAGCACCCAGCATTGTTCCGACCGTGCGGTTGACGTTTCGAACTGGTAGATCAATCTTTACTGCTTCGCCCTTAGTAAGTGCTACGTCGGCTAGCTCAATTAACTTGTTATCAAGAGCAGCGGCTAAGCCATGATCTTGAATCGAAGTATTGTGTAGTGGGCTTTCAACATCTGGCCGAACGAGCAATGGAGCTAAATCAAGGCCCGCTGCTTTCCAATGGTTGACGGCTGCGCGAGTATCTAGAGATTCCACATGGCCAACTGCTTCAAGCAATGTGCGGTAGCCAAGTTGAGCCAGTAGTGCGCGAACTTCTTCGGCGATGTATTCGAAGAAAGTCTCAACGAATTCTGGTTTACCGCTGAAATTCTTGCGCAGTTCTGGGTTCTGAGTTGCTACGCCAACTGGGCAGGTATCAAGGTGACAGACGCGCATCATGATGCAACCTGAAACAACTAGTGGTGCTGTGGCAAAACCAAATTCTTCAGCACCCAACAGCGCTGCAATAACGACATCGCGACCAGTCTTTAACTGACCATCAGCTTGAACTACAATGCGATCGCGCAAATCATTGAGTAGCAGGGTCTGCTGAGTTTCAGCTAAGCCAAGTTCCCATGGAGCGCCTGCATGCTTAAGAGATGTAAGAGGTGAAGCGCCGGTTCCGCCATCGTGGCCAGAGATAAGGACAACATCTGCGTGCGCTTTAGAGACACCAGCTGCAACTGTGCCAACGCCAACTTCAGCAACTAATTTCACATGAACGCGAGCATTTTTATTAGCATTCTTAAGATCGTGGATTAGCTGTGCTAAATCCTCGATTGAGTAAATATCGTGATGTGGTGGTGGCGAAATAAGACCTACGCCAGGTGTTGAATAACGCACCTTGGCAATCCATGGATAAACCTTGTTACCAGGAAGCTGTCCGCCTTCGCCAGGTTTAGCACCTTGGGCGATCTTGATCTGAATGTCATCGGCATTTACTAAGTAATCTGAAGTAACGCCAAAGCGCCCGGAAGCTACTTGCTTAATTGAGGAACGCTTTGAATCGCCATTTGCTTCTTTAATATAACGAGCTGGATCTTCGCCACCTTCGCCAGTATTGGATTTAGCACCTAAGCGGTTCATAGCAATTGCTAAATTTTCATGTGCCTCTTGTGAGATCGAGCCATATGACATCGCGCCAGTTGAGAAACGCTTTACGATTTCTGAAACTGGTTCAACTTCATCAATTGAAATTGGTTCGCGCACACCGTCGGCAAATTTAAAGAGGCCACGAAGCGTCATCAAACGTTGGCTTTGCTCATCAACCCGGTTGGTGTAACGCTGGAAAATATCAAAACGCTTATTGCGAGTTGAATGCTGCAATGCAAAAACAGTTTCTGGATCGAACAAGTGTGGTTCGCCATCGCGGCGCCACTGGTATTCGCCACCAGTTGGCAAGCGCTTGGAACCAGGAACTTCTCCCCCGGGTGGATAAGCAATGTGATGACGCGCAATTGTTTCTTGCGCGATGATGTCTAAGCTGATTCCACCTAGACGAGAAGTTGTGCCAACAAAGAATTCATCGACAACTTCTTGACTGATACCAATCGCTTCAAATACTTGAGCACCTGTGTATGAAGCGATGGTTGAAATACCCATCTTCGACATAACTTTGAGGACGCCTTTACCGAGTGCCTTGATTAAATTGCGTACTGCTTTTTCAGGCGCGATGCCAGTGATAACGCCTTGGCGAACTAGATCTTCGGCAGATTCCATTGCGAGGTATGGATTTACCGCAGCTGCGCCATAACCAATAAGAAGTGCTACATGGTGTACCTCGCGCACATCGCCGGCTTCAACTACTAAGCCCACTTGAGTGCGCTTCTTCTCACGAATTAAGTGGTGATGAACTGCAGATGTCAGCAATAGAGATGGAATAGGGGCATCTTCGGCATCGCCATCGCGGTCAGAGAGCACAATTAAGTGAGCGCCATCATCGATTGCTTTAGAAACTTCTCGCTTGATCTCATCGAGTCGCTTGCGCAGTGCTTGACCATCGCCATTGACTGGAAATAGTCCGCGAACGACGTAGGCGGCAAGCTCTGGATATTCATCATCGGCATTAACGTGAATGATCTTGGCTAGCTCGTCATTATCAATTACTGGAAATGCTAATGAAATTTGTCGGCAAGAGGCTGGGCCTGGATCTAGCAAGTTATGTTCTGGGCCAATTGAGCCACCAAGTGAAGTAACTAGCTCTTCGCGAATCGCATCAAGTGGTGGGTTAGTAACTTGGGCAAAGAGTTGTGAGAAATAATCAAAGAGCAAACGTGGTTTGGCAGAGATTGCCGCAATTGGTGTATCGGTGCCCATTGAACCTAGAGGCTCAGCACCATTGCGCGCCATTGGCGTGATCAAGATCTTTAGCTCTTCTTCGGTATAACCAAAGGCACGTTGGCGACGAACAACAGATGAGTGTGGGTAAACAATGTGTTCGCGTGAAGGCAAATCAGCTAACTTAACGATGCCATCTTGTAACCACTGGCCATAAGGTTCGGCATCTGCCAGTGAATCTTTAATTTCATCATCTTCAATAATGCGACCAGCAGCAATATCAACTAAGAACATTTTGCCTGGTTGTAGGCGCCCCTTGCGGACAATTTCCTCAGGTGCGAAATCTAGAACGCCAACTTCACTTGCTAATACAACAAGGCCATCTTTAGTAACCCAGTAACGAGATGGTCGCAAACCATTGCGATCAAGAACTGCGCCAACTTGGTTTCCATCGGTGAAAGTTACGCAAGCAGGACCGTCCCAAGGTTCCATAAGAGAGGCATGGAAAGCGTAGAAATCACGGCGCTTTTGCGACATCGATGCATGATTTTCCCAAGCCTCGGGAATCATCATCAAAACTGAATGTGGTAACGAACGCCCACCTAAATAAAGTAATTCAAGCACTTCATCAAAGGACGCTGAATCTGAACCTGACATCTCGACGATTGGAAATAACCGCTTGAAATCACCAGGAATTACATCAGATTCAAGCAGCGATTCGCGAGCACGCATCCAGTTACGGTTGCCTTTAACGGTATTGATTTCGCCGTTATGCGCGATGAAGCGATACGGGTGCGCCAGTGGCCAAGATGGGAAAGTATTTGTAGAAAAGCGAGAGTGAACAAGTGCCAGAGGTGATTTAACTCGAGCATCACTTAGATCTGGGAAGAATTCTTCAAGCTGCCCGGTTGTAAGCATGCCTTTGTAAACAATGGTCTGAGCTGAAAGCGATGGGAAATATACATCTAGCGAATGTTCAACTCGCTTGCGTAAACAAAAAGCTAAGCGATCTAGCGCGATACCGGATTCACCGTTGGCGCCAGCAATAAATAATTGTTCAAACTTTGGCATTACACCAAGGGCGGTTTTACCTAGAGATGATGAATTAATTGGCAGTTCGCGCCAACCTAAAACGACTAATCCTTCTTCAGCTGCAATCGCTGCAATTTCATTTTGGAAATCAAAACTTTGGCCAACAAATGCGATTCCGGTTGCATAACTTCCGGCCGCTGATAACTTAAATCCAGCAACAGCTTGATAAAACTCATCAGGTACGCGAATTAAAATTCCAGCACCATCGCCGCTATCTGGTTCAGCACCTGAAGCTCCGCGATGCTCTAGATTACGAAGTGCGGTTAACGCTTGAGCGACAATTTCGTGTGTGGCAATTTTATTTAGAGTAGCAACCATTGCAACGCCGCATGCATCATGCTCGTTTGCTGGGTCATAAAGACCTTGTGCTGGTGGAAACTCTTTTGGGATTGCCATTA
>JBILXJ010000139.1:0-2506 GCA_044378655.1 Candidatus Planktophila sp.
GTTAAACACCCAAGAAGATGGCGCTCCGACTTCGGCCATTGCGGCCATCGATGTAACGATGCGACCCTTAATTTCAGCGGCAGCCCAAAGAGTGATTAAGAAATCAAAGTTAAATGAATTAGCTAACTCGTCAGGGCGCAAATAACGCGCAATACGAGTTGCTGGGCTTACCCATGCCTCAGCAACTGCCATGCGATCGCCCGGATATGAATCAAGAATTTTGCGCCAAGAGCGATGAATATCGTGAACGCCTTCTTGATCCCAGAACGGATGTTGAGTTGCTGAAAGCATCTCATTGCCTTTTTCGGGCTCAACAATATCTGGCAAGCCTTCAGCCTTAATCATGGCGTGTGCAACATCGATGCGGAAACCATCGATTCCCAGATCAAGCCAGAACTTTAAAATGTTTTCGAAGTGCTCGCGGACATCGCGGTTTTCCCAATTGAAATCTGGTTGTTCAGTTGCAAATAAATGCAGGTACCACTGCCCTGGCTTGCCATCAGCTTCGATAACTCGTTGCCAAGCAACCCCGCCGAAAACTGAGGGCCAGTTATTTGGAGGTAGTTCGCCGTTCTTGCCTTTGCCATCTAGGAAATGAAAACGATCGCGCTCTTTGCTGCCAGGAGCTGCCGTTAGCGCTGCCTGAAACCATTCATGTTGATCGCTACAGTGGTTAGGCACGATGTCGAGCAGAATTCGAATACCGATTGCATGCGCTTCGGCAATTAAGGCTTTGGCATCGCCTAACGTGCCGTAATCAGGTTCGATATCAAAGTAGTTTGCCACATCGTAGCCATGATCTTTTTGTGGCGAAGGAAACCACGGCGTAATCCAGATTGCATCAATGCCAAGTTCTTTTAGGTAAGCCAGACGTGAACGAATACCGTTGATGTCACCGATGCCATCGCCATTGCTATCGGCAAATGAGCGAATATAGATTTGATAAGTAACAGCATCGCGCCACCAAAGACGCTCAGAACGTGGTGCTAATTGCATGGCTTAAGCCTCTAGATAACCAGTTAAAAAGTCACGTTCTTCTTGATTTAGCGGGCGTGATTTCTTGGTTTCCATAGATACCGCTACTTGAACTGTGCGTCCACGAGCATGCAAACCATTTGGACTACTTAGTTCATAAGCTAATTCAAATGAGGAGTTTCCGATCTTGGCTACCCAAATGGCAACATCTAAATCAAAGCCGCCTTCGTAGATCGGCACGATGAAATCAACTTCAGCGCGACCAACCACCATGTCAGCCAACACTGGTTCGCGCCCAACAGATTTGCGTGAGTACCAAGTGAAGTCGGCGCGTGCCTCTTGAATATAAGTTAAATAAGTAGCGTTATTAACATGGCCAAAACCATCGAGATCATCCCAGCGCACATGAGCTTTAGTTAGGTGGCGCATTATCGAGTTAACTTTCGATAGGTAGCGCGATGTGGACGTGATGCATCGGCACCAAGACGCGAGATTTTATTCTCTTCGTATGATTCGAAGTTTCCTTCAAACCAGAACCACTTTGATTCGCCTTCGTAAGCCAAGATGTGTGTTGCTACGCGGTCTAGGAACCAACGATCGTGCGAGATCACCACAGCGCAACCGGGAAATTCCAGAAGCGCGTTTTCGAGTGAACCAAGTGTTTCAACATCTAAGTCGTTCGTTGGCTCATCGAGAAGCAGTAAGTTTCCGCCAGCTTTTAGCGTGAGCGCTAAATTCAAACGGTTACGTTCTCCACCTGATAAAACGCCAGCTGGTTTTTGTTGATCTGGGCCTTTAAAACCAAAAGCTGAAACATAAGCACGAGAAGGCATTTCAACGTTGCCGACTTTGATGTAATCAAGACCGTCGGAAACAACTTCCCAAAGTGATTTCTTTGGGTCAATGCCGCCACGAGACTGATCAACGTAAGAAATTTTCACGGTCTCGCCGATTTTGACTGAACCAGAATCAGCTTGTTCCATGCCGATTAAAGTCTTAAATAACGTGGTTTTACCAGCACCGTTAGGGCCGATGATTCCGACGATGCCGTTACGCGGCAAAGTAAATGAGAGATCATCAATTAGTAAACGATCGCCAAAGCCCTTAGATAAGTTATTAACTTCAATAACCACATTACCTAAACGCGGCCCAGGTGGAATCTGAATTTCTTCAAAGTCCAACTTACGCATCTTGTCGGCCTCAGCTGCCATTTCTTCATAACGCGCTAAACGAGCCTTTGACTTGGTCTGACGGCCCTTTGCATTCATGCGAACCCATTCGAGTTCTTCAGTCAAACGCTTTGCGCGCTTGGCATCTTTCTGGCCTTCAATCTTTAAACGCGTCGCTTTAGTTTCAAGATAAGTCGAATAATTACCTTCGTATGGATAAGCGCGACCGCGGTCGAGTTCAAGAATCCATTCGGCTACGTTGTCTAGGAAATACCTATCGTGCGTAATTGCTACAACTGCGCCGGGATACTTATTTAAGTGTTGTTCTAACCAGAGCACTGACTCGGCATCTAAGTGGTTAG
>JBILXJ010000032.1:0-8846 GCA_044378655.1 Candidatus Planktophila sp.
TGCCTGATGAAGTTGAATACCTATTCTGGGTTGGTTGCGCCGGTGCTTACGAAGAACGCGCTAAGAAAACAACAAAGGCTGTTGCCGAATTACTTCACATGGCCGGCGTTAATTTCGCAGTTCTAGGAAAACGTGAAACCTGTACCGGCGACCCTGCTCGTCGCAGCGGAAATGAATTCTTGTATCAGATTCTTTCGCGCGAAAATATCGATACTTTTAATGAAGTATTTGCTAACCGCGATGTTTCAAAAGGAAATAAAAAGATTGTTGTAACTTGCCCTCATTGCTTTACAACGATTGGTAGAGATTACGCCCAAAGTGGTTTTGAGTTAACGATGATTCACCACACTCAATTGTTAAATCAGCTGGTGCGTGAAAAGAAATTAATCCCGGTTAATAAAGCAACTACCTCTCTGACTTATCACGATCCTTGTTACTTGGGTCGTCACAACGAGATTTATCAACCGCCACGCGAGTTACTCAATGCAACTGGTGTGAAAGTTACCGAGATGCCCCGTAATCAAGAGCGTTCCTTCTGTTGCGGCGCAGGTGGCGGTCGTATGTGGATGGAAGAAAAAATTGGTGAACGCATCAATTTGAGCCGCGTCGATGAAGCTATTGCTACCGGTGTCGATGAAGTCGCAGTTGCCTGCCCGTTCTGCCGCGTGATGGTTACCGACGGCATGACTGCGCGCGAATCAGATGTAGAAGTCTTAGATGTCGCTCAGGCCCTTCTGCGAGCGGTAAAGCCACAGCCTCAATCGAGTCTATCCTCAGATAATTCTCAGGTGTCCTAAGGATCCTTCTCTTAAGCCACGTTGGGTGGCCCAGGTGAAAATCTAAAAAACCTGGAAATTTAGAGAGGAAGTTATGAGTAAGGGCGAAAGCAATAACCAACGTATTCTCGTAGTTGATGATGAGTCGAGCATTAGCGATTTGATTTCAACCAGTCTTCGTTTTGTTGGTTTTGATGTGCGAACTGCAAATAACGGTTCACAAGCTCTACTGGTTGCCGAAGAATTCAAGCCTCATGCAATGGTGCTCGATGTGATGATGCCAGGCATGGATGGTTTTGAAGTCTGCAAGCGAATTCGCAGCGAAGGCCAAAATATTGGCGTCCTTTTCTTAACTGCTAAAGATGGCATGGAAGATAAAGTTGCTGGCTTAACAATCGGTGGCGATGATTACATGACCAAACCTTTTAGTCTTGAAGAACTTGTGGCGCGTTTGCGCTCACTTCTACGTCGCACTGGTGCAACCTCTACCGTTAACGATGAAGAGAAAATTCGTTTTGCTGACCTCGAGTTAGATGAAGCTACCCACGAAGTTCATCGTGCCGGTAATTTAATCGATCTTTCCCCTACTGAATTTTTACTTCTCCGTTATCTAATGATTAATGCCGATCGCGTGGTTTCAAAATCCCAGATCCTCGATCATGTTTGGCAATACGATTTCCGTGGCGATGCCGGCATTGTTGAAACCTATGTGTCTTACTTACGTAAGAAAATAGATATCTACGAACCAGCTTTAATTCATACTGTGCGTGGCGTTGGGTACCGATTAAGAATTCCACCGAAATAATTACTGAATGCAGAATCGAAACCCGCTATCTAGTGCGAGCTTACGGAATCGGCTTCTAGTAGGCATACTGCTTTTGTCGGCACTAGGTTTTACGGTTTCAGATTTTGTTGCCCAAAATGTGATGCAGAAGTTTCTGCTGCAACAAGTAGACCAACAGTTAATTAGCGTTGCTGATGGCGCTTTGTTGCGTGTTGACCGTGCTGGAATTCAGGGTGATTCAGACGAAGATGATGAAGATTCGTCGGCAAAGTCTGCTGCCACTGAAACTCCTTTACGCAGCGTTCCCAGCTCGGTATCGATCACTTTGCTCGATCCATTCGGTAACTATGTTGGCGGAGTCGGCGGTGACTTAAATTCTCAAAAAATTACTGACTACCTTGTAGGTACTTTGCCAGCTAACGCTGCCAGATATGGAAACAAACCATTCACTTTAGAAATTCCAGGTTCTGACTTCCGGGTATTGGCTAAAGTTTTGCCATCTGCACTTGGTTCAGTTTTTGTCGCACAGTCATTGGCTGGTGTAGATGAAACTTCTGCGCGCTTGCGAGTTGTTTTTGTGTTTATTGGGCTGCTTGCACTTTTGCTTATTGCGTTTGCTTCTCGAATGGTGATCAGAGTTGGCTTGAGGCCACTCGTTGCAGTAGAAGAAACGGCTGAGAAAATTGCAGCTGGTGATTTATCTGCCCGTTTACCTGATGCTAAACCTGATACTGAAGTTGGCCGATTAGTTACTTCGCTTAACGCAATGCTTTCGCGGATCGAAGAGTCTTTCGCTGCACGTACTGCCAGTGAAAATAAATTACGCCGGTTCGTTGCAGATGCCAGCCATGAATTACGCACACCTCTTACTGCAATTCGCGGTTTTGCTGAGTTGCATCGACAAGGCGCGGTTAAAGGTGAAGCTGCGACTTCTGAATTAGTGGGTCGAATTGAAAATGAATCAGTGCGCATGGGCGCTCTCGTTGAAGATCTATTAACTTTGGCTAGGTTAGATCAGTCTCGTGATTTAGTACTAGCGCCGGTAGATCTAACTCATTTAGTAACTGAAGCGGCTGAATCAGCAAGAGCAGCTGGCCCCGATCATCCAATTACTCTTGATTTGCCTGATGAAGCTTTTATCTTGGGCGACTCCGGCAAAATTCACCAAGTTGTCGCAAATTTATTAGCTAACGCTCGAATTCATACCCCGGTTGGCACCCCGGTTGCAGTCTCCATTGAAAGCAATGATGATGGCACCTCGATTTCAATTTCCGATTCAGGACCGGGCTTATCGCAAGAGGATCAAACCCGAATTTTTGAGCGTTTTTATCGCGCAGATCCATCGCGTAACCGAGCCAAAGAAGAAGGCAGTGGCTTAGGTCTTTCAATTGTTGCCTCTGTTATGCAGGCACATGGTGGCAAAGTAAGTGTTGATTCAAAATTGGGTGAAGGCGCAACCTTCACAGTCTTCTTTCCGCTAGGAGCTAGTTAAGCGACTCCATCGCGCGCAGTGTTGCGATACGTTCCTGAATTGGTGGATGCGAAGCAAACATTTTCGATACTGCTTTGGCATCTAGTGGAGACTCAATCCAGATATGCGCAACAGCTGTTGATTTCTGACGCACCACTGTTGAATCAGCGGCTAGTACTTCCAGTGCACTGCGCAAACCGGCAGGGTTGCGAGTAAAGGCAACTGCAGTTGCGTCGGCCAAAGATTCTCGCTTGCGTGAAATAGCAGATTTCAACATCATTGCGGCAATTGGCGCCAAAATCAAAACCACCAACGATACGACCAACATGATCGGATTGCCATTGCTATCACGATCACGACGGCCACCGCCAAACCACATCATGCGCATCAATATGTCACTGATTAGTGCGATTACGCCTGCTGTCGTCGCTGCAACTGCTGAAACTAAAGTATCGCGATTGCCAACATGTGCCATTTCATGCGCAATCACGCCTTGCAATTGATCGCGATCCATCGCATCGAGAATTCCAGTAGTAAATGCAATGAGAGCATGCTCTGGATTACGCCCCGTCGCAAAAGCATTAGGTGCACTGTCTTCAACGATGGCTACTTTTGGCATTGGTAATCCACTGGCGATAGTGATCTCTTGAACCAAGCCAAATAACTTTGGATTATCGCTCTCTTGAATTAATTTTGCACCAGTCATAGTTAAAACTAATTTATCCGAGCCATAGTAAGAGCCCCAGACTGAAAACAAAGTTATCCCGACTGCAATTGGAACGATAGCTGCGCTGCTCGTGCCGAGATATGTAAAGATTGAAATTAGAACTAGCCACGTCAGAGCGCCCATTACGCCTAAAAGAAAGAAGGTTTTGCGCTTGTTAGAACTTTGCGCTTCACGAAAAGAGAATGTTGCCATAGGCCTTTAGAAGCTTACGTTTGGAGCGTTTCGGTTAGTCGCATCGTCAACTTCGTAGAATTCGCGCTCATCTACTTTGGCAAAGCCAGCAAAGAAAAGGGTCGGAATAGTTTTAACGGCGGTATTTAACAAGCGCACGCTGTCATTGTAGAACTGACGTGAAAAAGCAACTTTATTTTCAGTTGTTGAAAGTTCTTCTTGTAGCGAGATGAAGTTAGCTGATGCTTTTAGATCAGGGTAAGCCTCGGCAACCGCCAATAACCCGCGTAGCGCTTGAGTCAACATGCCATCAGCTGCTGCAGTATCAGCAACGGTTGAAGCGGTTGTGGCTTTGGCGCGTGCAGTTATTACAGCGTCAAAAGTTGATTGTTCGTGTGTGGCATAACCTTTTACAGTTTCAACTAAATTAGGAATTAAGTCAGCGCGACGCTTTAGTTGTACTTCAATTTGCGCGAACGCTTCGTCGACTGCGATATTTAATCTAATTAAGCGGTTGTATTGCGCGATAAAAAAGATAGCAAGTAAAAGAACAATTCCACCGACGATAAGAGTTGTCTTCATTTTGACTCCCTAGTTACTGAATTATGGTTTGGTGAAAATTGATCCAGGATCGGCTGGCAGTTGGGCCACGTTGTCCTTGATATCTAGAAGCATAAACGGCGGAACCGTAAGGATGCTCAGCAGGAGATGAGAGTTTGATTAGACAAAGTTGTCCGATTTTCATTCCAGGAAATAGTTTTACTGGCAAATTTGCCACATTTGAAAGTTCTAGAGTGATGTGACCTGAAAAACCTGGGTCAATAAATCCGGCAGTTGAGTGAGTTAGCAAACCAAGGCGACCGAGAGATGACTTTCCTTCGAGGCGGCCGGCAATATCATCGGGCAAAGTGATAATTTCGTAGGTCGAGGCCAATACAAATTCACCTGGGTGCAAAATAAAGTGTTCGTTTGGCTCGACTATTACTTCGCGAGTTAGCTCTGATTGTTCGATCGATGGATCGATTACCGAATACTTGTGATTTTCGAAGACCCGAAAAAAGCGGTCTAGCCGTACATCAACGCTAGAAGGCTGGACCATTGATTCGGCAAAGGGTTCAACAGCAACCCGGCCAGCGGTAATTTCAGCACGAATATCGCGATCACTTAGTAGCACAAGCGCGAGCCTACCCCAGCAAGCGGGCGCGCCCGCTCAAGCACTTGCCTAAGTTACTGATGGGTAGCATTATTTGCCCATGAGCCATTACATAGCCAACCTGCGCGATATCGAATTCTGCCTCTTTGACCTACTTGGTCGCGAAAAAGTTATGGGCACTGCCCCATACGGCGATGTTGATCGCGACACTTCTATCGGCATGCTCGAAGAGATGAAACGTCTATGCGAAAACGATCTTGCTGCGTCCTTTGTTGAAGGTGATCGCGTCGGTGCGATTCTGAATAAAGAAACTGGCAATGTAACTCTGCCGGAAAGTTTTAAAAAATCTTACAAGGCTTACGTTGATGGTGAGTGGTGGCGTCTTGATGCACCCGTTGCTTTAGGTGGCATGAAAGTTCCACCATCGGTGCGTTGGGCAATGGCTGAAATGGTTTTAGGTTCAAACCCAGCTATTCACATTTACGCATCAGGTTATGCATTTGCTCAAGTTGCCTATGTTTTAGGTACCGAGCAGCAGAAAAAAATGGCGCAGTTCATGGTTGAAAAACATTGGGGCGCCACAATGCAACTTACCGAACCAGATGCTGGTTCTGATGTTGGTGCGGGTCGCAGCAAGGCAGTTCAACAACCTGATGGAACTTGGCACATCACTGGTACAAAGCGTTACATCACATCGGGTGATGCTGATTTCTATGACAACGTAATGCACTTTGTTCTTGCTCGTCGTGAAGGTGGCGGCCCAGGCACAAAGGGACTTTCACTGTTTTTAATTCCTAAATTTATGTTCGATTTAGAAACTGGCGAACTTGGAAAACGCAATGGCGTTTACGTAACTGCGCTAGAAGACAAGATGGGGTTAAATGTTTCAGCTACTTGTGAAGTCAACTTAGGCGAGAAAGAACCTGCAGTCGGTTATTTGCTAGGTGAAGTTCATGAAGGTATTGCGCAGATGTTTAAAGTTATTGAATTTGCGCGCATGATGGTTGGAACTAAAGCAATTGCAACGCTTTCGGCTGGATACCAGCAAGCTCTGCTTTACGCAAAGCAACGTATTCAGGGCGGCGACATGAAAGTCATGAACGATAAAGCTAGCCCGCGTGTAGAAATTATCCGCCACCCAGATGTGCGCCGCTCCTTGATGGTACAAAAATCTTATAGCGAAGGCATGCGTGCGCTAGTGCTTTACACCGCTTCCATCCAAGATGAAATTGAGCTTGCGACTATTGCTGGCGATGCTGACCGCGTCAAAGATATGGAAGCGCTTAATGATTTATTGCTTCCGGTTGTTAAAGGTTATGGTTCCGAAAAATCATGGACCCTACTTGGAACTGAATCGCTACAAACTTTTGGTGGCGCCGGATTTACTCGTGACTGGCCGCTTGAGCAGTATGTGCGTGATGCCAAAATCGATACTTTGTATGAAGGCACAACTGCAATTCAAGGTCTTGACTTCTTCTTCCGTAAAATTGTTAAAGACGGCGGTCGCGCAATTGGTTTACTTGGCAAAGAAATCAAAACTTTTGCTGAAACTGGCGGGGCACATGCTGCTGAAAAAGAAGCACTGCTCAAGGCACTTGGTGACTTAAATGGGATCATCGCAACTTTGGTTGCTCACGCAACGGAATCTCAAACAGATGCTGAGAAGATTTACACTGTTGGTCTTAATACTTCGCGCTGTTTAATGGCCGTTGGCGACATCATTACTGCTTGGTTACTACTTCGTCAGGCAGATATTGCTCTAGAAAAGATCCCAAATGCGGGCAAGGATCTTGAGTTCTACAACGGCAAGATCGCCTCAGCTAAGTTCTTTGTCACTAATTATCTGCCACACATCACTGCAGATCGCAAAATTGTCGAAGCAACTGACAATTCGATCATGAATATCTCAGACGCCGCCTTTTAACAGGCAAATGCGGTAACTAATCAGTTACCCTTGCGAGATGTTCAAAACGCGTCGTAGCGAGATCCTCTTAACCCTTGCTGCCGTCATGTTTGCTTCAAACGGCATTGCCTCAAAACTGTTACTGAATGACTACATTTCGGCCTGGCGATTAGCTCAAGTCCGATCCATCTCAACCTTCATTATTCTCGCGGCCTATATCGCTTGGCGCGCACCAAAAACTTTACGTATTACTAAACGCGAAGTTCCCCGCTTGGCAGCACTTGGTGCTATCGGTATTGCCGCAGTAAATGGCGCCTATTTCTTAGCTATCTCCCGCATGCATGTGAGCATCGCGCTGCTTATCGAATTTACCGCGCCAGTCTGGATCGTGCTCTATCTGCGTTACGTTCGTAAGAAGCATGTACCTAATGAAATGTGGGCCGCACTCTTCTTAGCACTACTTGGTTTGGCCTTTGTCGCCCAAGTTTGGCAAGGTCTCACTCTCGATGGAATTGGTGTGCTTGCCGCCCTAGGCGCAGCATTTGCACTGGCTTTCTTCTTCCTAGCTGGCGAAGGAATCACTGCGCATCGCGATATTCAATCAGTCACAATGTGGGGCTTTGGGTTCGCAGCCCTTACTTGGTCTTTGTTAATGCCAATCTGGACTTTCCCGTTCGACGTATTTACGGTTTCAATTCCATTAGAAGGCGCACTTGATGGTTATAGCGCTCCGGGTTGGGTACTAATTCTTTATGTAGTTTTAATTGGCACTGTAGTTCCATATCTTTTTACATTAAATGGTTTGCGCAATCTTTCCGCATCAACTACCAGCGCTTTCGGAATGCTAGAACCTATCTTTGCCGGCGCAGTTGCCTGGTTTTGGTTTAGTGAATCTTGGACAGCCATTCAGTTACTAGGTGGCGTGATTGTGATCGCCGGAATTTATATGGCAGATCGCGCACGAAACGCAGCTAAATAATATTTAGGAAATTAGTTTTCGTCAGGCTCGCGTTGTTGGGTGAAGTCTTGCATTCCACTATTTAGCGGCATATCAACAAAGCGGGCAATGTGAAGTTGTGCTGAAACGGTAATTGTGCGAGTTGGTCCGTTACGGTGCTTAGCCACAATTAAATCTGCTTCACCTGATCGACTTTGCGGGTCATATAAATCATCGCGGTGTAGCAAGATAACAACGTCAGCATCTTGTTCAATCGAACCTGATTCACGAAGATCTGAAAGCATTGGTTTCTTATCAGAGCGCTGTTCAGGCGAACGGTTGAGCTGTGAGATCGCAATTACCGGAACGTCGAGCTCTTTGGCCATCAACTTTAAGTGGCGAGAGAACTCAGAAACCTCTTGTTGGCGGTTCTCTACACGCTTGCCAGAGGTCATCAACTGCAAGTAATCAATCACAATTAGTTTTAAATCATGGCGTTGCTTTAAGCGACGAGCTTTAGCGCGAATTTCCATCATGGAAAGATTTGGTGAATCATCAATAAATAAAGGTGCATTCGAAATTTCGCCCATACGTCGAGCTAAGCGAGACCACTCTTCATCAGATAGTGCACCAGAGCGAATATTGTTTAAGCCAACTTTTGCTTCGGATGACAACATACGCATCGTGATTTCGGAACGTGACATTTCAAGTGAGAAAATAACTGAAGTTTTTCCATCATGAATTGATGCTTGCCGTGCAATATCTAAGCCAAGTGTTGATTTACCAACCGCAGGACGCGCAGCCAAAACAATCATGTTACCTGGATGCAAACCATTTGTTAATTTATCTAGATCGCGGAAACCAGTCATGACGCCTTCAATGCCAACACCTTTAGAGATTGCTTCGATCTCATCGAGTGCTTGT
>JBILXJ010000056.1:0-6178 GCA_044378655.1 Candidatus Planktophila sp.
GTTCTGGAATGAACTAGCGCTAAACCATCAAGGGCTATCAATCCACTTGCAAGTGAGGCCCAGCTATCTGATTTAAATAATTCCTTGGCAATTAAACCAACGACAAGAATTAAAAGTGAACCAAAGAAGGCAGAGGCAATTCGCCAACCGAATTCCCGATCGCCAAATAGCTCTATTCCAAGGGCAATTGCCCATTTACCAACTGGGGGATGAACGATGAATTCGGGTTTTAAGCCATCGACTTCAACGCCATATTTCAAATAATCCTGGGCTCCGTTTACATAGTAGAGCTCATCAAAGATAAAGCCCTTTGGCTCTCCTAAATGCAATAGCCGCATGCCGAAAGCGATTAGCGAGATCAAATAGATCGCATATGGCGCTAGCGCTGATCTGGCGAACTGCTTCATGACGGTAGCGTATGCGCGTGAGCTTAATTTTGGCAGCAACCCCACTTGGTAACCCAGGCGATGCCAGTGCGCGCTTAATTGCTGCGCTTACAGAAGCCGATGTAATTGCCGCCGAAGATTCACGCCGCTTTCACCGTTTAGCTGCGGATTTAGGCGTGACCTTTACGGCTCGAGTGCTCTCTTTCTTTGAAGGCAATGAAGATGCGCGAACCCAAGAAGTTTTAGAGCTGCTTAAGACTGGTTCTAAAGTTGTGGTTGTCTCAGATGCGGGCATGCCGACAATTAGCGATCCGGGTTTTCGATTGATGCGCGATGCGATTGCAGCGAATATCGAAGTGAGCGTTCTGCCTGGACCAAGTGCGGTCACAATGGCAATCGCACTAGCAGGGCTACCAACTGATCGATTTACTTTTGATGGTTTTGCACCACGTACCAGTGGAGCACGACAGAAATTCTATGAATCGTTGCGATTTGAAGAACGCACCATTGTTTTTTTTGAAGCACCACATCGTTTAGCCGAATCGTTGGCTGATGCGGTAATTGCAATTGGTGGCGAACGTCAAGGTGCTATCTGTCGCGAGATGACTAAGCGCTATGAAGAAACAATCCGAGGCACACTTTCGGAATTGCAAAATTGGGCAGATACCAATGAAGTATTAGGTGAAATCACATTGGTAATTGCCGGAGCACCAGTTGGCGATGCTGCTGCAACTTCGGCAGATATGGTCGCTCGAGTGCGCGAATTTGAAGGTGCCGGTATGGACCGAAAAGGCGCAATTGCTACCGTAGCCGAGGAATTTAAGATCCCCAAGAAAATCGTTTATGCCGCAGTCGTCGATGCCAATAAGATGTCCCAATGAGCGCAGTTAATAAGTCTTTCTATCTAACGACGCCGATTTACTATGTAAACGATGCGCCACATATTGGCCACGCTTACACAACAGTTGCAGGCGATGTTCTAACTCGCTGGCATCGTCAACGTGGCGAGTCAGTCTGGTTCTTAACGGGCACCGATGAGCACGGTCAGAAAGTAATGCGCACTGCTGATCAAAACGGCGTAGCACCGCAAGATTGGTGTGATCGCTTGGTGGCAGATGCTTGGAAACCTAACTGGACAGCGCTAAATATTGCTAACGATGATTTCATTCGCACCACCGAGCCTCGCCACACTGAACGAGTGCAAAAGTTTTTACAAAGCTTAAAAGATGCCGATCACATTTACGCGGGCAAATACGAAGGCCCATATTGCGTTGGTTGCGAAGAATTTAAATTACCAGGCGATTTAATTGAAGCTGGCGATGAAAAGCTTTGCCCAATCCATAGTAAGCCAGTTGAAATTGTTAACGAGAATAATTATTTCTTCCGGTTATCTGCTTTCACTGACCGATTGCTGGCGCATTACAAAGCAAACCCAGAGGCGTGCCAACCAGAAAGTGCGCGCAACGAAGTTATTTCTTTCCTCGAAGGTGGCGTCTCAGATCTCTCTATTTCACGTTCTACCTTTGATTGGGGAATTCCAGTTCCATGGGATACCGATCAAGTTGTTTATGTTTGGTTTGATGCACTGCTTAACTACGCAACTGCAGTTGGGTTAACTGATGCACCAGATTCCGAAGGTGGTCAGAAGTTTGCGCAAACTTGGCCAGCCGATGTGCACTTAGTTGGTAAAGATATTTTGCGTTTCCATGCCGTCATCTGGCCGGCAATGTTGATGGCTGCGGGACTTGAAGTTCCGAAGAAAGTTTTTGCGCACGGTTGGTTGCTAGTTGGTGGCGAGAAGATGAGCAAGAGCAAGCTCACTGGTATCGCGCCTAAAGACATCACCGATCATTTCGGCGTTGATGCTTTCCGCTATTACTTCTTGCGTGCGATTCCGTTTGGCAGCGATGGTTCTTTCTCTTGGGAAGATATGAGCGCCCGTTACACCAGTGAATTAGCTAATGATTTCGGCAATTTAGCTTCTCGTTTAGCTGCCATGATCGAAAAATACTGTGGCGGAGTCTTGCCGGCAGCAAGCAATGACGCTGGTTTGAGCGCCGCTTTAACCGAAACTGTGGCTAAAGCAGATGCTGCGATGGTTGCCTTAGATTTCCAAGGTGGCATCAATGCGATTATGGAATTCTGCAAGCGAGTAAATGGTTATGTAACTGAGAGAGAACCATGGAAACTGGCGAAAGACCCCGCAAATCAGGCCGAACTCGAATCGGTTCTCTATAACACTTCTGAAGCTTTACGTGCGCTAGCTGTTCTGTTAAATCCAGTAATGCCAGCAACTTGTGAAATTCTCTGGCAATCACTTGGTGCAAATGAAAAGTTAGGTGCAATTGGTAATCAGCCAATTTCAAATGTGGCAACTTGGGGTCAATTACCAGCTGGTTCAACAGTTACTAAAACTCCAGTGCTCTTCCCACGTCTTGAAGCTGCGGAATAATTCACTTTCATGGCTGATCGGCACAATCGCGATTTAGATCGTAAACCTGCGCCGCTTCCAGAACCACTACCTGTCCCTTGCGTTGATGTGCACGCACATATGGAAATCGTTACCGATGCAGCTGCTGATTCAGCCGCCGTTGGTCAAGTGATAGCAGATGCCGCATCTGTTGGCATCAATCGCATTGTGCAAGTTGGTTATTCCGCTGAACAATCGCAATGGTGCGTTGATGCTGCTGAGAAATGGAATACCTCAGTACTTGCAGCAGTAGCGCTGCACCCAAATGAAGCACCAGTGGTTGCAGATTTAGATGCTGACTTAGCAATCATCGAAAAATTGGCGCAGCATCCGCGAGTGCGCGCGATTGGTGAAACTGGCTTAGATTATTTCCGTACCCCTCCTGAGTTGCGCAAACGTCAACAGGATTCCTTTAAGTGGCATATCGAGCTAGCTAAGCGCACCAATAAAGCTTTAGTTATTCACGATCGCGATTCGCACGATGATGTGCTCTCTATTCTGCAGGAGGTGGGCGCTCCTGAAACGACTATTTTTCACTGTTATTCAGGCGATGTTGCAATGGCCAAGATCTGCATTGAACGTGGCTACATCTTGTCATTTGCGGGCACCATTACTTTTAAGAACGCACCTGAACTTCGTGAGGCAGTCAAATTGGTACCGATAGATCAACTTATGGCCGAAACGGATTCACCATTCTTATCGCCAATGCCCAATCGCGGTGCGCTAAATGTTCCAGCGCAGGTTGCAACGGTAATTCGGGCAATGGCAGCCGAACGCGGTGATGATTTGGCTGAGTTCGCAAATGCTTTGAGCGCCAATGCTGAGCGAGCTTTCGGAAAGTTCAACTGATGTCGCTGCTAGGTGCTGCTGAAATTCGTGAACTGGCCGAACTTTTGGATCTGCGACCTGCCAAATCACTTGGCCAGAATTTTGTAATCGATGGCAACGTGTGCCAGAAAATTGTGCGCGTTGCGGGCGTAACTTCCGATGACATCGCACTTGAGATTGGCCCAGGGTTAGGTTCACTAACTCTGGCACTGCTCGAAGTAACTTCTAACGTAATTGCAGTTGAAATCGATCAGCGCTTGGCTGATCGTTTACCAATCACAGTTGCTGAACATAAAGATTCAGATTACAAGTTAACTGTCATAAATACCGATGCGCTAGCCCTTCGAGAATTACCAGTAGCGCCAACTGTGTTGGTTGCAAATTTGCCTTACAACGTTTCAGTTCCGGTTTTGCTGCACCTGCTAGAAATTCTACCTTCGCTAAATACCGGTGTAGTAATGGTGCAAGCCGAGGTTGCAGATCGCCTAGCGGCTAAACCAGGCACGAAGGAATATGGAATTCCTTCGCTTAAAGCGTCTTGGTGGGCCCAAGTAAGTGGTGCGGGCTCGGTTTCGCGCTCTATTTTCTGGCCAGTACCAGGTGTCGATTCGAAATTAGTAAGTTTTAAACGTCATGAGACGCCGGGCGATGAAGCGATGCGCAAGGTTGTATTTCAATTAGTAGATGCTGCTTTTGCCCAACGGCGCAAGATGTTGCGTGCTGCGCTATCGGGCATTTTCGGAAGCTCAGCAAAAGCCGAAGCAGTTCTTATCGCAGCTGGCATTGATCCAACGTTGCGAGGCGAATCACTGTTGATTGATTCTTTCTGCGCCATCTATAGCGCCAGCCAAAGCGTCAAGTAGAGTTCAATCGTGGCCACAAATTCAGTAACCGTTCGCGTTCCTGCGAAAGTTAATCTACAACTTTCAGTTGGCCCGCGCGAAAACGATGGCTTTCATGGTTTAGTCACAGTTTTTCAAGCAATTTCAATTTACGATGATTTAACTATCACTCATGCAGCGCCGGGTTCAGGTTTATCACTTTCAATTACTGGCGATCACATTGCCGGTGTGCCAGCTGATGAAACAAATTTAGCGGCCAAAGCTGCTCAGATAATTGCGAAAGAGTATGACGTCGAGATCGATGCCACGATGCAGATTCATAAAACTATTCCGGTTGCTGGTGGCATGGCTGGCGGAAGCGCAAATGCGGCGGCTGCAATAGTTGCAATCGATGCGTTGTATTCCTTAGGTATGACTCGCGAAGAAATGGTTAAAGTCGCTCGTCAGCTAGGTAGCGATGTTCCGTTTATGTTAAACGGTGGCACTGCAATTGGTCGCGGTCGTGGCGATGAACTTACTGCAGCGCTCTCAAGAGGTACTTATCATTGGGTTTTAGCCCTTTCTTCAGCTGGGCTATCAACGCCATCGGTATATGCCGAATGCGATCGCTTGCGAGCCGGCTTAACAATTGCCAATCCGCAGACCAGTGACAAGTTAATGCAATCATTGCTAGCTGCTGATGCAATTTCAGTTGGTAAACATCTGGTTAATGATTTACAGAGTGCCGCCTGTTCGTTGCGGCCTGCGCTACGTTTAATTCTCGATGTTGGTCAAGAATATGGCGCACTAGGTGGAATCGTTTCTGGTTCGGGACCAACAGTTGCGTTTTTGGTTTCCGATGAAGAAGCAGGTTTAGATTTAGCAGTAGCACTTACGGCAAGCGGAGTGGTTGGTAGTGTTGCAAGAGCTACTGGGCCTGTGCCTGGTGCTCGAGTTATTGAAACGCGTTAACTAATTTACTAAGTAGTCTCGCTAAATCAATCTGTTCTTCTTTAGTCAGCGCAGATAACAATTCTTCTTCGCGCCCCAATAAATCTTCTAAGGCAGAATCAACGGCGCTCATGCCATTTTTTGTTAACGTGACCAAACTGCCCCGACCATCAGTTGGGTCAGGTTCGCGCGTGATTAGTTTTAGCTCCTCTAATCGATCAAGACGATTAGTCATGGTGCCGCTGGTTACTAAAGTTTCAGCCATTAAGGCACTTGGTGAAAGTTGGTACGGCGCACCTGCACGACGCAATGCGGCAAGAACATCAAAGCCCCAAGTTTCTAAGTCAGCGAATGCACTTCGGCGAGTGATATCTAGCTGGCGCGAAATTCTAGTTACGCGACTAAGCACCGCTAATGGCGCAAGATCGAGATCAGGGCGTTGTAATTTCCAGGCGGCGATGAGGCGATCTACTTCATCGCGCATTTTTACCCCGCCTCTCGTAATTTTCTTGGCAATTTTCTTAAGAAATCTCGCTATGGGCAAGGCTAATGGTCAAAAGCAGTCCCTCGGATGAGGGAGAATACGGGTTCCGCCATTGTGTAGTGGCTAGCACATGGGCCTTTGAAGCCCAGGGTCCAGGATCGATACCTGGTGGCGGAGCGAAAGCAAAGCCAGATCAAAGTTAAGGCAAGCGGCGGAGCAAATCCGCACAAAACCGAAG
>JBILXJ010000137.1:0-2562 GCA_044378655.1 Candidatus Planktophila sp.
AGCAGCAGGGGAGCATCTCTTGGATTGTGCAATTGTCTTAGCCGCTGGCGAAGGCACCCGCATGAAATCTGCAACTCCTAAAGTCTTACATGAAATCGCTGGGCGTTCGTTACTTGGACATGTTCTGGCTGCAGTCTCTGAAATTAACCCCGCTCAACTTTGTGTTGTAGTTGGTGCTGGCCGCGAAGCAGTTGAATCACATTTAAGTCAGATCGCGCCAACCGCAAAGACAGTTTTTCAAGATCGCCGTGGCGGTACCGGGCATGCAGCTCAATTAGCACTGGCTGAAATCAAAGTCTCTGGCACTGTTCTTATTTTGGCTGGCGATACTCCAATGCTAACTGGCGCATCGCTTAAAGAATTAGTAGCTGCGCATAAAGCATCGGGTGCAACAGCATCAGTTCTAACTGCTGAACATCCTGACCCAACTGGATACGGTCGCATTATTCGCGGCGATGACGGCACATTACTGCGCATCGTTGAAGAAAAAGATGCTGATGAAGACCAGAAGATGATCTTTGAAATTAACTCTGGTGTTTATGCATTCGACGGCGCGAAACTTGCTGGCGCGATAAACAAGTTAACTTCGGCAAATGCCCAAGGCGAACTGTATTTAACTGATGTAATTGAAATTTTACGTAACGAAGGCGGTTCAATTGGCGCTGTGTTAATTGAAGATTTCGTCGAAACCCTTGGCGTTAATGATCGTTATCAATTAGCCGAAAGCGCTGCGATGTTGCGTGATCGCATTAATGAAACACATATGCGTAACGGGGTAACCATCGTTGACCCAACTACCACCTGGATCGATGTCCAAGCTGAAATATCTAACGATGTAACTATTTTTCCTGGTTCGGCAATCTTGGGCACAACAACGATTGATTGTTGCGCTGTAATTGGTCCGCGCACCACGCTAACTAATTGCCAAGTAGGGCAAGGGGCATCGGTAGTTGAATCAAATTGCACCGATTCTTCAATTGGGGCGGATGCGAACGTTGGCCCATTTACTTATTTACGCGCCGGCACCGTACTTAAAGAGAGCAGCAAAGCTGGCGCATTTGTAGAAATTAAAAATTCCCAAGTCGGCGCAGGCTCAAAAGTGCCACATCTTTCCTACGTTGGCGATGCCACGATCGGCGTTGGAACAAATATCGGCGCAGCCACAATTTTTGTAAATTACGACGGTGTTGAAAAGCACCCAACTGTTGTTGGCGATCATGTTCGCATAGGGAGCGACACCATGTTGGTTGCTCCAGTAAATATTGGTGATGGTGCTTACACCGCCGCGGGTTCGGTAATTACTGAAGATGTTCCACCTGGCGCGATCGGCGTTGGCCGATCTAAGCAACGGAATGTATTAGGTTGGGTCATGCGCAAGCGCGCTGGTTCCAAGTCAGCACAAGCAGCCGAAGCTAAAGAATCGAAAGGTTAGTAAATGAGCGAGATCCGGTTATCTTCTGAAAAGCGTTTACGACTTTTTGCGGGCCGCGGTTTCCCTGAATTAGCTGACGAAGTTGCTGCCGAACTCGGAATTCCTTTAACACCAACATCTGCATATGACTTTGCTAATGGCGAAATATTTGTTCGTTTCGAAGAATCAGTTCGTGGTTGCGACGCGTTCGTAATTCAAAGCCACACCACACCAGTTAATAAGCAGATCATGGAACAACTAATCATGGTCGATGCTTTGAAGCGCGCATCGGCAAAGCGCATCACAGTTGTTGCACCTTTCTACGGTTATGCCCGCCAAGATAAAAAGAGTCGCGGTCGCGAACCAATCACTGCGCGATTAATGGCTGATCTTTTTAAGACTGCTGGCGCTGATCGTTTGATGTGCGTTGATTTACATACTTCACAAATTCAAGGTTTCTTCGATGGTCCAGTTGATCACTTGTTCGCATTGCCAATGTTGGCTAACTATGTGGGTAGCAAAGTTGATCGCAGCAAGCTAACTATCGTGTCACCAGACTCAGGTCGAGTCCGTGTTGCTGAACGTTGGTCAGATCTACTTGGCGGTTGCCCAATTGCTTTCATTCACAAAACTCGTGATCCACGTATTCCAAATGAATCAACAACTGGTCGCGTAGTCGGCGATGTGCAAGGTCAAACTTGCGTAGTAATCGATGACATGATCGATACAGCTGGAACCATTACAAAGGCAGTCGATGCGCTATTCGATGCCGGCGCTAAAGATGTAATTATTGCTGCCACACATGCAGTGTTCTCGGGCCCAGCGATTGAGCGCTTAAAGGGTTCGCGTGCTTCAGAAGTTGTAATTACCAATACGTTGCCAATTTCTGAGGACCAAAAATTCGATCGTTTAACCGTGCTTTCAATTGCCCCGCTACTTGGTCGGGCAATTCGCGAAGTATTCGAAGATGGCTCAGTTACTAGCCTCTTTGACGGTCATTCTTAAGCGCGATTTGCGCTTAACCACACCCATTCGCTAGCCTTTGGCTCGTTCCGGCGAGGGTAAGAATTTTTTCCGTAATCGACGGCGTAGGTTTTAATCCTGCTGGAACTTTTGTGAAGTAACCGAAAGTAAACCTGACAGGAGCAAAG
>JBILXJ010000033.1:0-8560 GCA_044378655.1 Candidatus Planktophila sp.
CGCATCTTGGCCATCGCCAAGAATTTAATGTCAGATGGCAAGAAAGTTGTTCTAGTTACTAAAGATTTACCGCTTCGCGTTAAAGCTTCGGCAGTCGGAGTCGAGGCTGAGGAATATCGGGCCGAAACTGTTTCCAATAGCGGCTGGACTGGCATCGAAGAGATCGATGTCGGTCACCAAATTATCGATGACCTCTATGCCACAGATCGCGCCGACCACGAAGTTGCCCACCAACTTCCAGTACATACTGGCATCGTTTTGCATTCCGAAAAAGGCAGCGCCTTAGCTCGAGTGACCGTCGATAAACAATTGCAATTAGTTCGAGGCGATCGCAACGCCTTTGGTCTTCATGGTCGCAGCGCCGAACAAAGAATTGCCCTCGATCTTTTGCTTGACCCAGATATCGGAATCGTTTCGCTCGGCGGTCGCGCCGGAACAGGCAAGAGCGCGTTAGCTCTTTGCGCCGGACTCGAAGCGGTTATGGAAAAACGGTTACATAAGAAGGTCGTAATTTTCCGTCCGCTCTATCCAGTTGGCGGTCAAGAGTTGGGCTACCTGCCAGGTAGCGAAGGCGAGAAAATGTCACCGTGGGCCCAAGCCGTTTTCGATACTTTGGGCGCACTTGTCAGCCAGCAAGTCATCGATGAAATTATTGACCGCGGACTAATCGAAGTTCTGCCGTTGACTCACATTCGCGGCCGCTCTTTGCACGACTCCTTTGTAATTGTTGATGAAGCCCAATCCCTTGAACGCGGAGTTTTGCTCACCGTGCTCTCGCGAATCGGCCAATCTTCGCGAGTGATCCTGACCCACGATGTTGCCCAACGCGATAACTTGCGAGTCGGCCGGCACGATGGCGTCGTCGCCGTGGTCGAAACGCTAAAGGGCCACCCGCTCTTCGCCCACGTGACCCTGACTCGCTCAGAACGCTCACCGATCGCCGCCCTGGTAACCGAGCTACTCGAAGGCCCAATTCCGAACTAGTTGGCCGGTGCTGCGAGGCCCGAAAAAGAGGCCTCTTTTAATGTCACACTCACATATCGGACATTTCGGACTTGCCCCTAGGTGACCTGCACTTTTACAACTGGCCCAGATGTGTCAATCCTTAGAATTTGCGACTCACGCCTGTTTGAATTTGCCGATGTCAGTGCGCCTTGCCAGTCTAAAGCCTGTTACTCACCCGAACAGGTGAGATTTAAGAGCTAAGGAAAGGAGTCACCGTGGGTTTTCATTTGAACTCTTCGCGTCGCGCAGTTGCGATCTGGACAACCGTGGCTGCTTTCTTGGGTTTCGCAATCTTGCAACCAAGCGCCTATGGCCTTGAGTTTTCAGCTACGACAACGCTGACCCTGCCGGCATCTGATCAGCTTGATGCTCTAACTGGCGAGGTCTTCTTAACTAGCAAGACAGATCCAGAAATTGCTCCAATCGAAGCCGCCCTCTTTAGCGAGCTATCTTCTTCAGCCACAGTCTCAGCCTCGGCAATGTCTCTGGTTTCCTCGGCTAGCGCCAGTGTTGAACTAGCCCGAGACCCCGATGGTGCCCGCGAAGTTGCCAAGTCTTTGATGGAAGAAAAATATGGCTGGGGCGATAAGCAGTACGCCTGCCTAGATGATCTCTGGATAAAAGAGAGCAACTGGAACTATCGAGCCAGCAATAAGCGCACAGGCGCTCACGGAATTCCGCAAGCTTTGCCTGCTACCAAGATGGATTCGGCCGGAACTGATTGGCGCACCAACCCAGTAACTCAGATTTCTTGGGGACTTCGTTACATCGATGTTCGCTATGACACCCCTTGCAAAGCTTGGGCAAAATTCAAGCGCTCTAACTGGTACTAAACCGCCTGGTACTAAACCGCTAGCTTTCTAGCGTGGTCCCATGCCAATTGTGATTGGCTTTAAAGTTTCGGCAAAGAAATCGCCACCCTTATCGTCGACCACAATGAAGGCCGGGAAATCAACGACATCGATTTTCCAAACTGCTTCCATGCCAAGTTCGGCGAAATCTAGAACTTCAACTTTCTTAATGCAATCTTGCGCAAGACGCGCAGCCGGTCCACCGATTGAACCAAGATAAAAACCACCATTGGCCCTGCAGGAATCAGTTACCGCTTTTGAGCGATTGCCTTTAGCCAACATAATCTTTGAACCACCGCGGCTCTGGAAATATTCAACGTAAGAATCCATGCGACCAGCAGTTGTCGGACCGAAAGAACCAGATGCGTAACCTTCAGGAGTCTTAGCTGGGCCAGCGTAATAAACCGCGAAATCACGTAAGTAATCTGGCATTGGAGCGCCTTGATCCATCATCTCTTTGATCTTGGCATGAGCTAAATCGCGAGCCACAACCAAAGTTCCAGTTAACGAGATGCGAGTCTTAAGTGGATGCTTGGAAAGCTCAGCTAAGACATTTGCCATCGGTTGATTCAAATTAATGTTGACCACGCCATCATTTAGATGCTCATCGGTGGTCTCAGGTAAGAAGTGGGCTGGCTCGCGCTCTAGCTCTTCTAGGAAAATGCCATCTTTCGTGATCTTGCCTAAAGCTTGGCGATCTGCCGAACAAGAAACCGCAATCGCGATTGGCAGTGAAGCACCATGACGAGGCAGACGAACAACGCGCACATCGTGGCAGAAATACTTGCCGCCGAATTGTGCGCCAATGCCGAGAGTGCGAGTTAGCTCGAGAACTTCTTTCTCAAGTTCTAAATCGCGGAACCCATGGCCGGTAGCCGCATCGCCCTTAGTTGGTAGCGAATCTAAGTACTTAGTACTAGCCAATTTCGCGGTCTTTACCGTGTGCTCAGCGCTAGTGCCGCCGATGACAATTGCCAAGTGATAAGGCGGACAAGCAGCTGTGCCAATTGAACGAAGTTTTTCATCAAGCCAAGTCATAAATGCTTTTGGATTTAGAACAGCCTTAGTCTCTTGATAAAGGAATGACTTATTAGCGCTGCCGCCACCTTTGGCGATGAATAAGAAGTTGTATTCATCGTAATGATCGCTATCGGCATAGATTTCAATTTGGGCCGGCAAGTTATTGCCAGTGTTCTTTTCATCCCAAGTTGTAACTGGGGCCATCTGCGAATAACGCAGGTTCAAATTGGTATAGGCATCGTAGATACCTTTAGAGATAGCAACTTCATCTTTGCTCTGAGTTAATACAAACTGACCTTTTTTGCCAGAGACGATGGCAGTGCCAGTGTCTTGGCACATCGGCAAAATGCCACCGGCAGAAATATTGGCATTCTTAAGAAGATCTAGCGCCACGAAACGATCATTCGGCGATGCCTCGGGGTCTTTTAAAATATTTGCTAACTGCTGTAAATGCTCAGCACGTAAGTAATGGGAAATATCGTGGATTGCAGTGCTAGTTAACTTCTCAATTGCCTCAGGTGCAATCTCGAGAAACTCTAGTTCGCCAACTTTTAAGGTGCGAACACCTTCAGTTCCAAGAGAACGATATTTGGTGGTATCTGGACCAACTGGCAACAAATCAGAATATGTGAATTCAGGAGACATCTGGCGCACCTATTCGCTTGGCTTAACTGAATCTAACTTTGCCTTCGCCCCATCTAGCCATTCCTGGCAGATCTTTGCGAGCTCTTCACCGCGTTCCCATAACTTCAAGGAATCTTCGAGAGTAGCGCCACCAGTTTCTAGCGATGAAACAACCTGCGCTAGTTCGTCACGCGCTGCTTCATATGAGATCTTCTTTTCAGAGGCCATGGCTTAAATCTACTGCCTGCTCTTTAACTTGTAACCGTGGCGCTGGTCTCACCCTTGGCCAGTCTAATTCGCAGTTTTTCGCCATCTTTTAGCGCATCGCTATCGCGGGCAATGCTGCCATCGGCTAACTGAACGACGGCATAGCCACGATCAAGGGTGGCCTGTGGCGAGAGCGCTCGAACTCGAGCCGTTACTTGCTGCAACTCTTCTTGGGCAATTGCAAGACGGCCTTGGAAACTTCGAATAGAACGATCGCGCAAACCAGTAATGATTTCTAATCGCGAAGTAATCATTACCGTTGGATCACGCAAAACTGGTCGAGCAGCCAAGTTAGCAATCTTAGAATTTTCAAGCTCGATCATATTTCGCATAAAGCGGCTAGCGCGATCACGCAGTTTTTCAATCAAATCTATTTCTTCGTTGATATCTGGCACCACGCGCTTTGCCGCATCGGTTGGGGTTGAAGCACGGAAGTCGGCAACTAAATCAAGAAGTGGTGAATCTTTTTCATGGCCAATAGCGCTAACAATTGGCGTGCTGCACTTGGCAGCCAAGCGAACTAAACCCTCATCGCTAAATGGCAGGAGATCTTCAAAGGATCCGCCGCCTCGAGTAATGATGATGACATCAACATCGGCTAGCGATTCAAGTTCAGCTAACGCAGCTGATACTTCACTAACTGCAGCTGCGCCTTGCACAGTAACTTCGCGAATTTCAAATTGCACAGCCGGCCAACGACGTTTGGCATTTTCGACCACATCGCGTTCGGCATCGGTATTGCGACCACAGATCAAACCAATTTTGCGCGGCAGTAGTGGCAACGCAACCTTATTTTCTGAAGCAAATAAACCTTCAGCGGCCAACATAGTTTTGAGTGCTTCAAGACGTGCTAATAATTCACCAACGCCCACTTGGCGAATTTCGCGGGCCGATAAAGTGTAAGAACCATTCTTGGTATACCAAGAGCCTTTGGCATAAAGCACAACGCGAGCATTTGCTGGCAGTGGTGCAACGCTGGCTAATACCGATTTGTGGCACATCACCGAAAGGCTCATATCAACGCTTGAATCACGTAGGCGCAGAAAAGCCATGCCACCGCTGCGTTCATTGAGTTCGGCGATCTCGCCTTCGATCCAGATTGGCCCTAACCGATCAAGATATTCCTTGATCGCTTCAGTGACGGCGCGTACTGGCGCGGGGGATTCACTTGAAGTTTCGAGCATGGATTGATCCTAATAGACTAGGCGACATGAGTAAGCGGATCCTCTTAGCTGCGCCACGCGGATATTGCGCCGGCGTTGACCGCGCCGTTATTACCGTCGAAAAAGCTCTCGAGCTTTACGGTGCCCCGGTTTACGTGCGCAAGCAGATCGTGCATAACAAACATGTGGTTGCAACCCTTGAAGCTCGCGGCGCTATCTTCGTTGATCAAACCGATGAAGTTCCCGAAGGCAAGATCGTAGTTTTTTCAGCGCACGGTGTTTCACCTGCAGTGCACGACGAAGCTGCCAGCCGCAATCTAAAAACTATTGATGCAACTTGCCCTCTAGTTACCAAAGTTCACCACGAAGCAAAACGTTTTGCCGCCGAAGAGTTAGAGATTCTGTTTATTGGCCACGAAGGTCACGAAGAAGTTGAAGGCACCATGGGCGAGGCCGTTGGCAAAGTTAAATTAGTAGATGGCTTAGATGCTGCCCGAACTGTGCAACCAACTCCAGGCAAAAAATTAGCTTGGCTGTCGCAAACAACGCTTAGCGTTGATGAAGCGCTGCAATCAGTTGCGATTTTGAAAGAACGTTTTCCAGATATTCAAGATCCACCATCAGATGACATTTGCTATGCAACCACTAACCGCCAAGAAGCGATCAAGGTTATTGCCCCACAAGCAGATTTAGTTATTGTCGTTGGTTCAACCAACTCTTCTAACTCAGTGCGCTTGGTTGAAGTGGCTAAGGAATATGGCACACCTCAGGCTTACTTAATTGATTACGCCGCTGAAGCAAAAGAAGAGTGGCTAACCGGCGTTGAAACTATCGGTGTTACCAGTGGCGCTTCAGTTCCTGAAATCTTGGTCAATGACTTATTAAAGTGGCTAGCAGAGCGCGGTTTCGGCGAAGTAGAAACAGTTACCGCTGCGCAAGAATCACTGCTCTTCGCGCTGCCTCCAGAACTTCGTAAAGATCTAAAGGCAGCAGCGCAGGCTTAAAGTAAGAACTTATTTATACAGTGCGCTGGCGTTTTTGTGCTTTGGCGCGACGATCAAAGTAGAAATACCAAGCGTAGGCAGCTGAGATCAATAAGAACGGCGCTTGGCTAGCCAGGGATGCCAAGAAATCAATACCAAGGCGAGTGATTGATAGCCCACTTCTTGTAAGTAGCTCAATAAATGCAAGGGAAGCAAAAGCAAGTGGTGGATTAACCGCAGCCACATAGCTAGTGCCATTACGACCGTATTGAACGCCGCCAAAAGTCACCAACATGATTACTAAACCAGTGATGATGCCAAAACCATTGCGAAATAGAAGTTCTAGGTAAGAGAAGATGCCGATAAAGAAGAACTGCAGAACGATGATGCCCTCTTTTTTAAGGCCAGGCCCAGTGATGGCAACTTTACGACCAACTGTTGTGCTCATTATTTCTCATCCTCTTCGGCGTCAATGTAATCAATCTCTAAAGCAGCAGACTTAATTGCACGAACTTCATCATCAATATCATTTAACGGCGCTAGTTTATTGGCACCAGTACTTACTCCTAGGTTCACCATGCTGCGAGCCGGACGTAATAATGAGGTTTCAGCGGTTTGAACTACATCGTTAAAGCCGCGTTCTACTGACTTAATACGATCGCCCAAAGTAGCTAGCTTTGCATGCAGTGAGCCCATACGCTTCAGTAGCTCGCTGGCATGGCCCTGAATCGCAACTGCGTTATCAGCTAGATCTTGGCGACCAAAGGCATAAGCCACAGTGCGCAGAAGCGCCAACATATTTGTAGGCGTTGCAATAGTTACATTCTTGGCGAACGCCTTTTCTAGCAACATTGGATCAACGCGAAGTGACTCAGACAAGATTGATTCAAACGGTGCAAATAGCACTACGAAATCAGGGGAGAAGGTAACGCCTTGATAATCACGCTTTGCCAACGCTTCGACATGCTTTAACAAATCTTTGGCATGTTGTTGCATAAGTGAATCGCGAGTTTCTTCGTCATCGGCATCGATGGCCTCTAAGAAGCGAGTAAATGGAAACTTAGAGTCAATAAAGATGCGCGAGCCACCAGGGATTGCAATTTGAATATCGGGGCGTGAGATTTCATCGTTTCCACGATCAGAACTTTGTTTCTCAAAGTGAATGCCTTCGATTAGCCCAGCATTTTCCAGCAACATCTCGAGTTGCACTTCACCGAAGCGACCACGAGTTTGAGAACTAGATAGTGCGCCAGCTAATTTGGTGGCTTGCTCAAGTAGGTTTTGGTTTCCAACTTGCATTGATTCGATCTGAGTTTTAATTGCAGATTCAGCAGCAGCACGTTTTGTCTCGGCATCGGCAGTTTGCGTCGAAAGTGAATTCATACGAGTCTTGACATCATCGAGTGCTTGATTAAGAGCGGCACTTGAAGTGTTCTGGGTATTCATAGTTGCGATTTGCTGCGTTAAATTTGCAACCAGCGCCTTTGCTCCGGCAAGTTCGGCAGCGATGCCAGCCGAAGCTGAATCACCAAGTGCCTGATCTGCCTTGTTTTTAAGGCTGGCAATGAAGAAACCAAGGGCTAAACCGATGGCGAGACCTGTTAAAAAAACCACTACTGATGCTGACATGGGCCTATCGTGGCAGGAAGCACTGACATACTCGCGTAGGCTCTACTCCTTGTGAGCCTCTCAATCGGAATCGTCGGTCTGCCAAATGTGGGAAAGTCGACCCTTTTTAATGCCCTCACCAAAAACAACGTTCTAGCCGCCAACTACCCCTTCGCCACGATCGAGCCAAATGTCGGCGTAGTCGGGGTTCCCGATGAGCGTCTAGCCAAGCTCGCCGAAATCTTTGCTTCCGAAAAGATCTTGCCAGCGGTCGTCTCATTTGTTGATATCGCCGGCATCGTTAAGGGCGCATCTGAAGGTGCGGGCCTAGGCAATAAGTTTCTAACCAATATTCGCGATACCGATGCAATTTGTCAGGTCATCCGCGTTTTCACCGATGGCGATGTGGTTCACGTCGATGGTCGCGTTGATCCAGCTTCGGACATGGAAACAATCAACACCGAATTAGCGCTCGCCGATCTGCAAACTATTGAAAAAGCGTTGCCTCGTTTAGAGAAAGAAGTTCGCCTATCTAAAGATAAGCAGACTGTTCTAGATGCAGCCAAGGCCGCAAATGAATGGTTGCAATCAGGTAAGCCACTTTCGCAGAGCAAAATTGATTTATCTGAAATTGCTGAGCTTCACCTATTAACTGCGAAACCATTCTTATATGTTTTCAACGTTGATGCAGCCGAATTAAATGATGCTGACTTGCGTAAGAAGTTACAAGATCTAGTAACACCAGCCGAAGCAATCTTCCTAGATGCTAAGACTGAAGCTGAACTCGCTGAACTAAGCGATGAAGATGCCCTCGAATTGTTGCAATCAATTGGTTTGAAAGAACCAGGCCTTGCGACTTTGGCCCATGTTGGGTTTACAACTTTAGGACTGCAGACATATTTAACTGCCGGCCCTAAAGAAGCACGTGCATGGACAATTCACAAAGGTGACACCGCACCCATGGCCGCTGGTGTTATTCATACCGATTTCCAAAAGGGATTTATTAAAGCCGAAATCGTCGGTTTTGCAGATCTCGTTG
>JBILXJ010000006.1:0-27248 GCA_044378655.1 Candidatus Planktophila sp.
ACTCGTAGCGCTAAAGAGTGCGCTCTTTGAGCACCGCCTGCTCTCATTTACTGACCGCCGGCTTTGTAACCAACACCTCGCACGGTTACAACAATTTCAGGATGCTCTGGATCATGTTCAACTTTGGCCCGTAGACGCTGCACATGAACGTTAACAAGGCGGGTATCTGTTGAGTGGCGATATCCCCAAACTTCGCTAAGTAACGCATCGCGCGAGAAGACTCGACCAGGTTCGCGAGCTAACGCAACGAGAAGATCAAACTCGAGGCGAGTAAGTGCAATTTGTTTGCCGGCACGCGATACCTGATGCGCGACAACATCAATAACTAAATCTGCAATTGTTAAAAGACCAGAGATATCAGTATTTGTGCGACGCAGACGGGTTCGAATACGAGCTATCAATTCCGATGGATGTCTAAATGGTTTAACCATGTAATCATCAGCGCCTGCTTCGAGGCCACGAACAACATCGTGGGTATCGCCTTTGGCAGATAACATCACGATTGGCACCATTGATTCGGCTCTGATCAATTTACATACTTCGATGCCATCTAAACCTGGCAACATCACATCGAGCAAAACTAAATCTGGTGGGTTATTACGGAAAACATCAATCACTTCATCGCCACGACTTACTAGATCCACGTCGATGCCGGCACCGGTTAAAACGATGCCGAGCATCTCCGCAAGATCCTGGTCGTCATCGACGACCATGACTAATGTCATTTAGCTTCCGTGTTCCCAAGAATTCAAGTACAGGTCTTGTGCTGGTGTAAGAACATCGATCTTGCCACCCATGCTGCTTAGTTTAAGGCTGGCAACTTCTTTGTCTATATAGGTAGGAACGTTATGAATTCCGGCTGCCAGATTTTTAGCCTCTTTAACCAGATACTCAGCAGTTAGCGCTTGATCTGAAAATGACATATCCATAACAGAGGCTGGGTGGCCTTCAGCCGCGCCTAGGTTTACCAAACGGCCTTCAGCAATTAGTAGTAAACGACGACCATCAGCCATGACATATTCATCAGTTTGATGACGCATCTTGGCATTTTTGCTCTTAGCGTTCTTTTCTAGCCAAGCTACATCGATTTCAATATCGAAGTGGCCCGAGTTGGCCATAATTGCGCCATCTTTCATGACTGCAAAGTGCTCGTCGCGAAGAACATCGCGGTTACCAGTAACAGTAATGAATACATCGCCAATCTTTGCTGCGTCAGTCATCGGCATAACACGGAAACCTTGCATCATTGCATCAAGTGCCTTGGTTGGATCAATTTCGGTAACAATCACATCAGCGCCCATACCCTTAGCACGCTCTGCTACACCTTTACCGCAATAACCGAATCCTGCGACAACAACAATGCGACCAGCTAGTAAATAGTTGGTTGCACGGAAAACGGCATCTAGCGTTGATTGGCCGGTGCCATAACGATTATCAAACATATGCTTGGTGTCAGTGTCATTTACGGCGATCATTGGGAATTTCAATGCGCCATCTTTAGCCATTTGAGTTAAACGAATTACGCCTGTTGTTGTTTCTTCGCAACCACCGGCAACATTTGGAATCAATTCTTGACGTGTTGTGTGTAAAACATTTACTAAATCGCAACCATCATCGAAAACTTGGTGCGGTTCGATATCAAGAGCTGCATTTAAGTGTGCGTAGTAACCATCGCGATCGACGGCATTTCTTGCAAAAACGCTAATTCCGTATTCATGAACTAGGGCTGCAGCTGTGTCATCTTGAGTTGAAAGTGGGTTAGAGGCACAAAGAGCAATGTCAGCGCCTCCTGCTTTTAGAACACGCATCAAGTTAGCGGTTTCGGTTGTAACGTGCATGCAAGCGGCAATACGGATGCCAGCAAATGGTTGTGACTTTTCAAAACGTGCGCGAATTTGAGCTAGAACCGGCATATTGCGCTCTGCCCACTCGATTCGCTTGCGGCCTTGCTCGGCTAGCGAAGCATCGGCAATGTCATTGCGAGGTACGGTCTTTGTTACAGGTGCGTTCACGGTAAAACTCCTAAATTAAGAGAGAATATGGTCAATTAGGCAGGACCCCGCCAGAAGGCAAGAGTATCTGTAATGCCCTACTGAGTTCTACTTAGCCGCAGCCGTTAAGCGTTAATTAGCGCCAATATCTCGTCACGATGTACCACCATATTTGCCGCTGTATCGGCTTCTACATTTAGGCGCAGCAGAGGTTCGGTATTAGAGGCGCGCACGTTAAACCACCAGCTCCCGGTCGAAGCGGTTAGGCCATCAAGTTCATCTATCTTGAAGTCGGGTAACGCAGAATATTTCGCTTTAATGGATTTGATTACCACGTCAGCATCTTTGACTCGTGAATTAACTTCACCACTAGCAATATATCTTTTAAATGGCGCTAGAAGTTGCGAAACACTTTTTTCAGATTCGCCAAGTGCGGCCAAAGCATGCAACGCGGCTAGCGCACCAGAATCTGCGCGCCAGAAATCTTTAAAGTAAAAGTGACCAGAATGCTCGCCACCGAAAATCGCACCAGTTTCGGCCATTAACGCTTTTATATATGAGTGTCCAACGCGCGATCTGACTGGAACCCCACCTAGTTCGTTAATAACTTCGACCACGGTTCGTGAAGAAATCAAACTATGAATAATTGTTGCTCCTGGAAATTTAGCTAGCTCACGACTTGCAATCAGCGCGGTCAGCAGCGATGGATCAACAGCTTCGCCTTTTTCATCTACTAAGAAACAACGATCAGCGTCACCATCAAAAGCTAAGCCAATATCTGCCTTGTGTTCTAAAACTGCTTTTTGCAGATCGCGTAAATTCGCGGGATCAATTGGATTTGCTTCATGGTTGGGAAAGTTTCCATCTAATTCAAAGAAGAGCGGAATAATCTCAGCACCAAGTCGTTCGAATATTGCTGGCGCTGTAAATCCAGCCATTCCATTACCCGCGTCAATAACTATCTTCAGCGGTCGGTTACCTTTAAACGTAACTAACTTATGTAAATGATCGGCATATGCTGCAAGCAAATCTTCATGAGTTTCAGTGCCGGGTGGGCGCATCGCAATTGGCATGCCATTTCTGACAAAATTCTCAATAGTTAGTAAGCCAGTTTCCTTACCGATTGGTCGAGCTCCGCTTAAACACAACTTTATGCCGTTATATGCCGCCGGATTGTGGCTAGCGGTAAACATCGCACCCGGTAAGTTTTTTGAGCCAGCTGCGAAATAAAGCATGTCAGTTGATGCCAAGCCAATTCGAATTACGTTTGTGCCATTACTAGTAACACCGGCTGAGAATGCTTCGGCTAGTTCAGGTGAAGAAGGGCGCATATCTTCGCCAATGATTACCGTGCTGGGTTCACGTTCTATCTCAAGAAATCTAGCAAAAGCTAAGCCAACTGCGAATGCAAAATCAGGAGAAAGTTCATCATCGACTAAACCACGAATGTCATACGCTTTAAAGATATCTGGAATGTTTTCACTCATGACTCACTCGTTCAATTACTTATTTGGTACAGCTCGAAGATGACCTCGTCGACCGATATGTTCGGTGCTCGCTGCAAGTGTCGCAGCAGTTGAAGTGTTTTCTGCAATTGGTGTTGAAGCAACTTCACGAACTGCATCTGCAATTGCCATTAAGTCATCGTTCGATGGCCCACTTTGGTTATCTGAAATTTGCGCGCGAATAACTTCCCAGCCATTTGGAACAGTTAATCGTTGTGCATGAATCTCACATAAGTCATATGCATGTGGTTCGGAATATGTTGCAAGTGGTCCGACTACAGCAGTTGATTCGGCATAGATATAGGTCAAAGTCATCGTTGCCATGCGACGGCAACTTGCGCGAGAACACGCACGACCTACTTTTAGCGAACTCATATGTCTCAGATTAGTGGGCAGTCGTACAAAACCTTGGGATTTTTATGGATTTAGAACCCGAATGTTTGAGGACGGTATTGCCACTTTCGTAAGTTCGGCACCTGAAGCAATTGGGAAGAAGGCATACCCACTCTTGGCAGCAACTAAAGCGCCAGCATAATTTTCTTTACCCGCGCTAAGAACTGTGATCGCGATCGTATTATCTGGGACCTGCCAGCTAACTAGATCAGAGCCGGTAATACTCTGTTCCTTTACTTTTCCATTCGAAAACTCAACTCTTAAGTCGACGGCTATCGCATCACCGGCAAAGATAATTCTTGGTGAAATACCACCTATCGCAATCCGTAGCGGAGTTAAAGCTGGTGAAGGCGTGCTCCAGACAAAGTCACTGTTTCCGTTCGAAGTAGCGCGGGAACGAATTGCGGCAACTAACGGCTGATCTGAGGTCAATTTAATGGCAAAGGCTCCCTTTGCCACCTCAGGCTTAAGTTTCAGCTCGACAACTTTTCCGCTTGCTAACTTGCGTTCGTTGAATCCGATTGGAATAAATCGCCCATTGCTGGAAAGAAGTTCGAGTGTGAAGTTTGCGTCCGCTACACCAGGTACGAATAGGCGAAGATAATGATTCGGCGCTTTGTTGTTAACTAGTTGCTGCGGGATGCCAGTAATCACAAAGTTTCTCGCCGGATCAGAAATCGCATTAACCGAATCTCCGCCCAACTTCTGCAAGCCGGTAACCCGTTCATCGACTAAATAGCTGTTAATACGACCAGATCTGGCAACCACCCTAACTACGATGCTTGAATCTCCTGGCGCTAACGAATCTAGCTTGACTGAACCTATTGAATTTGGCTTGAGTGAAAAAGTCTTTACGGCTTGTTCACCATTTTCGCTCCAAGTAAAGACATCTGCAATTGAGACACTCAAGCCGCTATTAACAATATAGATAACGCCTTTGCTGCTGACATCTGAAGTCCCACCAACAAACCATTGCGAAGTTGCAGGGGCCGTGCAGAGAACTGAGCCAGCCCAAACACCAGTGCGGCTCTGGAAACTAACTGGAGTCAGACCTTCAGATTGCAGCAATATTGGATCACTGACGCTGGAGTAACGAAGTGAATTAATGTTTACTAAATTTGTACTTTTATTACCAATTCGATAAAACGGCGTCTTCTTTGATGAAACAGAAGTAACTGTTATCACTCCTGCTGGATTTGGTGGGCAAACTACGGCGGGAAATGACGCTGAATATTGTCGAGAACTAGTGTTCGCATCAAATAAGTTGGCAACTAATACAACAGTCACAATTACGGCAGCTAAGACTGCACCTTTTTTAAACTTCACGAGAGCTCCATCTCTGAAATCTCACGCTTTCGACGCCCAGCAGGAAGCGCCAAAATAATCAGAACTACCCAGAAAATAAATTGCAGACTAAGCGCGCCACGACGCACTGTTCCATCATGAATCAAAGTGAATTCGCCAGCTTCAATCACCTGGAATTGCGGTAATCCTGCTTCATTCTCGCTGCGCTCTAGTTTCAAACCATTTTGCAGAATTTGCCAGCCCAAGTCATAGTTTTCGGTCAACGTAATTACGCCAGGGCCTGGAACACTTGTCGTTACACCAATACCGCCACTGGCAAGCAGAGTTACTTCGCCTTTTACATTCGTAAAGATTAATCTGCCGGTCGGATTACTTACTTTCCAAACAATGCCATCAGCGGTTGCTGATGTGCGCACGAAGCCTCCAAGAGCATCAATTGTTCGAACCACATCTTTATCAATCGGATTTTTAGCAAAGAGATATTTAATTCCAAAATCTGCAAAAGTTTTACTGGTAGTTAAGCCACTTCCGTCAGCAAGTTCAATCACAGCCTTCGCAATCGCAGGGTCTTGAATCGGAGCTACATCTGGTTCGCCAAGGGAAATGTCTGAACCGCGAGAGATATAGAACGCAAGGGAGGTAATTTCACGATTAGTAATTTCGCGAAGAACCAAGGTTTTGGCATCTGATTCAACACCGAGATACTCGGGTAAGACATTTTCACTTTTGGTATGCACTGGCGAAGTGGATGCCTGGGAAACGTTCCAGGACAGAGCCGTCACCGAATACGCCAAAGTGATAAGCAACAAACCTGCAGATAAAATGTGGCGGTAATTAATATTTGTAGCGATCAAATAATCTCGTAAGTCATTAAGAATTATTGTCCCAACTGTAACTGCCGCCAAAGTAGCAACAGCTAAGAAGACTCCGACCCATAGTTGAGTAGGTGCAATAGTGCCATTTCCAGTAATTGAGATTGCGCTGCAAGCAACAGATAGAAGTAAGAACAAGAGGCCAATTTGTGCGACTTTTCGCAACTGCGTACTAGCGAAGTAAGCAACGATCAGAACTAACGTGAGAGGGCTAATGGCCCACCATGGCAGCGCACCGGGGCCACCTGGGTTGCCTAAAAATGCGAGATTCGGTCCGCCGCCGCTTATCAGGATTCCGGGCTCATAAAGAAAACGGTTTGGATCGACAATCGCAACCAGAGACCAAGGTGCAGTTACTACCAAAGGGGTAATCAATAGCGCTATTCGACGCTTTAACTTCTGATCAAAAAGCTCTTTATCTAGATTTACATTAAAGGCCCGAAGATCAAGTCCAACTCCAACTGCGGTAACAACTAGCACGGCTAGCCAAACCATTAGCGTAAATGACGCACCAATTGAAATTAACAGAGCCACCCCGAATATCCGGCGCCATGAAATTTTTTCAAAGTTATCTAACGATGAAATATTGGAAACAATCCAGGGCAGAATAATCAGAAGTATTAAGGTACCTAACCGCCCAGAATTCACACTAGCTATTGCCACAGGGCTGATCGCGTAGAGCATGCTGGCCGATACCCGTAACCAGGCATTTGCAGTTACTAGTTTTAAAAACTTATATGCCGAAATTGCCATGAGGGCTGGTGCTGCAAAAATTAAGGCAGTCACCAATACCGCTGGCTTGCCAAAAAAGAAAAGGGATAAAAGAGAGAGCAAAGCAACCCACGGAGGCGTAGGGGCAGAACTTCCCATTCCGACTTGATGCCAAGATTCAACGTAGCTTCGCCAGAGTGAACTAGTTCCGTGTGGAGTAGTTGCTAAGGCACCACCAATTAGTGAACCGAAACGAGATCTGGAAGATAACAAGATGAAAATGAAAAGCGAGATTCCGAGAACAACTTGAGGGCGCCTAAATACACTCCCCCAATTGACTACTTTAACTGGAGTTAGCAGGTCGGCATCTTCGTTGAATTCTTCGTCAATATCGTTATCGGTTGGCAGCTTCGCGAAGATGCGATTTCTAATTGACTCCAGAAAGTTATTAATACCATTTCGATATTGAGTTAAACGAGGTGGAATGAAATCGGCAATCACTCGGGGTGGGAGTAAGCGGTGGATTCGGCGCTCCTTGCGTGCCGCTCGTAAGATTGCTGGTCGCAAGACCAGCGAAGCAATAGCCAAGATTTCATCACTGGCATAACCCGGCAGTTTTGCAATCAAGTAACCGATAGATCTAATTGCAGCACCTGTGATTAACTGCAAAATCAACCAAGGCAAAAGCCAAGCTGAAGAATTTGCTAATAAAACATAGGCTGAATTACGACGGTCGAGCAGCAATGGTCGATGCAAGAAAGCACCTTCAACATCAACTGGTCTACGTTCGGACGCTGCTGCTTGAGCATGAAAAGCAACCGAGTCGGTAACCACAATAATTGAGTGACCGGCCATTCGCATTCGCCAACCAAAATCAACATCGTCACGGAAGAGCGCTAATTGCGGGTCAAAGCCGCCCAGCTCTTCAAATACATCTCGTCGGATAAGAGCGCCAGCCGTACTTACTGAAAGTACATCGCGAACTCCATCGTGCTGACCTTGGTCATATTCATGATCTTCCATGCCAGTCCAGCGAGTACCGTTATTAGTAATGCTGACGCCAACTTCAAGTAAGTGAGTGCGATCGTGCCATCCCAATAATTTTGGTCCAGCCATTGCAACATTGGGACGATCTAAAACTTCAGTTAATAACTTCTCTAAAGCATCGGACTTGGGCGCACAGTCATCATGGATAACCCAAATCCATTCATTACGTTCATCATTAGATTTGGGGAACTTCTCGACTGCTCGATAAACCGCATCGCCGAAACCAGCATCACGAGGTAATGAAAGAACTGGAATTTTTGCCGCTTTTAAAAGTGCAGCAGACTTATCTTTTGAGCCAGTATCAACTGCAACAATTTGGTTTACGCCGCGCGTTTGTGAAGAAATTGCAGCAACAACTTCGGGTAACCAAACTGCACCATCGTGAGAAACAATTACAGCTGTAACGTGAAATGGGTCAGTTATTTTTGTTGTCGCCATAATTTGTGGTGGCGTTTCTTTATTGGGTTCCTAATTAATCGAAATGAATCGATTAAGCAGGTCGACGCTTAAGTCGACGTCGCTCTCGCTCGGAGAGACCGCCCCAAATTCCGAATCGCTCATCGTGTGCAAGAGCGTATTCAAGACATTCGGCGCGAACATCGCAGGAGAGGCAAACGCGCTTTGCTTCGCGAGTAGAGCCACCCTTTTCTGGAAAAAATGCTTCGGGATCTGTTTGTGCACAAAGTGCACGTTCTTGCCAGGAAAGCTCAACGCTCTCACCACTGGCTAGCTGAATTACGGGACCTGAGGAGGAAGGGTTTTGTGCTGGACGAATCGGCATTAATAACTCTCCACATAAATAGTGGCCCTGCCCTGACGGCATGCGGCCTTCTCTTAGGTGAATTACACGCGTGTAAGTCATTTAAGTCAAGCCCAACCAGGCCTAAAAAGGGCAAATAGGACGTCAACTAAGCGTAAAAACTAAAGTTGTGGTTGAGAGTTCTCAGAGTTTCAACGCCGTGATTTCACCGTCTGCCAAATATGCGCCCTTGGCTTTGGTCTTTTCTGCGACAGTTGTATTTGATTCAACAAAAACATTTTCTAATACACAGTTCTCAGAAATCGTTACACCATCTCTAACAATTGAGGAAGTAATTTCTACGTTTGCAGCGACAGTTACATTGTTTCCGATGGCAGTGCCACCAGTAATTTTTGCACTCGCAGATATCTTTGAATTTTCGCCAACAATGAAATCGCGATTTCCAACATAATCTTGTGAACCCTTAAGCAAAGCTCTTGGCGTACCCATATCTAGCCAATATGAATCATCCACAAATGCTTGCACGACTTTGCCGCGCTTTAACAAATCAGGAAATACCTCACGTTCAACGCTAATAACTTTACCTAGTTCTATTTCTTGGATCACTCGTGGGCTAAACACATAGCAACCAGCATTTATCGTATTTGTAATTGGGTTATCCATTTTTTCCAGAAAATCAGTCACTTGGCCACTTCCGTCAAATGGCACGCAACCATATGGGCGAGCATCATCGACGCTAACTAAGTGCAGGGTAACGGACGCAGATGAAGTTTGATGAAGTCTTATTTGGGCAGCCAAATCATGTCGACTAAGTACGTCACCATTAAAAACTACAATCGGTTCGTTTTCTGAAATCTCCGCGAGAATTAATTCGGCGGCATTTCGAATCGCACCGCCGGTTCCAAGTGGTTCGCGCTCGAGCGCGTACCTAAGTTCGATCCCCCACTTCGAGCCATCGCCAAAATAAGGAGTAAAGGTTTCAGCTAAATAAGCAGTTGCCAGCACCACTTTGCTGATGCCCGCGGCTTTTGCAACAAGCAGTTGGTGTTCAGTTACAGGCAGATTTGCAATAGGCAACATTGGCTTAGGAGTTACATTAGTAAGTGGTGCCAAGCGAGTGCCAAAACCGCCAACTAAAAGAATTCCAACTGTCATCTTTAGCCTCGTATGGCGGCAGTAATTCGTGCTGCAGCTTCAGTTATTTGTTCATCTGACGCCGTCATCGCAATGCGAATGTGCGATTTCCCTAGCTCGCCATAAAAATTTCCCGGCGTAGCCAGAATTCCTAAGTTAGCGAGCCAAGAAACTGAATCCCAATCGCTTTCGTTGCGCGTGCACCAGATATAAAGGCCGGCATTTGAAAATTCGATTTCAAAACCAGCTGCTTTAAGGGCTGGCGCTAGTTTTGCCCGGCGAGCGTTATAGCGTGCTCGCTGTTCGGCAACATGAGTTTCATCGTTTAAGGCAACCGTCATTGCTTTTTGAATTGGTAACGGAACCATCATGCCTGCGTGCTTGCGAACTTCACGGATGCGAGCAATTAAATCTTTGTCGCCAATCAAAAAAGCGCCCCGGTATCCAGCCATAGAAGATCTTTTGGAAAGTGAGTGGACTGCCAAAATGTTGTGATTGTCGCCGCTTGTGTATTGCAGAATAGAAGTAGGAACAGCGGTGTCACCAAATTCTAGATAACACTCATCGGAGACTAAGATCGAATTATTGGCACGCGCCCATTTGATTGCCGCTAAATATTCCTCATCGCTATGCACACGCCCAGTTGGATTAGCTGGTGAATTAACCCAAGTTAAATCAGCCTGCGGCCACTTTTCTGGGCTGATCGCAACTGCAGCCTGCCTTGCACCCGCCAGAATCGCACCCACTCGATATGTGGGATAGGCAATTTCGGGAAAGTTAACTGACTTTGAGTGCAAAAGCGTTGGCAGCCAAGCGACTAATTCTTTCGAACCAATTAGCGGCAGGACATCAAAATCACCAGTTGCCTTTAATTTACTTTTTGCCCAACTTGTTATCGCTGCACGAAGTTCTGGTGTGCCTGCAGTTACCGGATAACTTGGCGAATTAGAACTTTCGCGCAGAACGCTTTGAATGAATTCAGGTGTTGCATCTACCGGCGTACCTTGTGACAAATCGATAGCGCCTCCTGGATGCGCCCGTGCGATTTCACCGTAAGGAGCAAGTGCATCCCAAGGGAAATCTGGCAGCTTCAGTGGAAGACTTTTCTATTCAGGCTTTGCTGGCAGGGCTACCACTGTGGAGTGATCAGAATTGGTATGGCCAACTTTGCTTGCTCCGCCAGGAGAACCGATCTCGAGGAAGAACTCGGTATTGATCTTGCCGAATTCTTGCCACTGCGCTGGCACATCATCTTCGTAGTAAATAGCTTCAACTGGGCAAACTGGTTCGCAAGCGCCACAGTCAACGCACTCATCAGGTTGGATATAAAGCATTCGTGAGCCTTCGTAGATGCAATCAACCGGGCACTCTTCGATGCAAGACTTATCCTTAACATCAACACAAGGTTCGGCAATAATGTAAGTCACGAAAGATCCTCCGTCTGGGTAGCTACTGCGCTGAATTGTAATACCTTCTGAGGTTTGAGACGCCTTTTAGCAACCGCGGTTCCACTAACTCCATTTGGACTCCATTTGAAGAGGCATTATTTGTTCAGGCGATTATCGTTAAGCCATGGAAACCCAGCCGCTGCCGCTTGATCGAATTGGCCAACGCTTTTCCATCAGATTGCATGACCCAGCAGGTGGATACCGAGATGTTGTAGGTCACTTAAAAACTGCCAATAGCTTGATTAATCGCAAAGGCGAAGAAATCTCCTTTGATCCAGCACAGATTTTCATCTGGCGCGAAATCATCGAGCGACCAACTTTGGCGGGCAAAGGCGCTCCCCTCACGCTTCGAGTGCTCGAGCTGGATCAAATCTGCAATCTAACTTGGCCAGCTACCGAGGAGTTAGAAAACTCCGGTTGGCTCATGCGAGCAGCAGGTGGCGTAACCAACCGTGCTAATTCAGTCTTGCCACTTGTCGCTGATCTGGAAGCAGGGTCATTAAAGAATTTTGCCGAAAAACTTTCGGTCGCACAAGAGTTTTATAGAGTTCGTAACTTGCCAACAATTTTTCAAGTTGCGCTGCCTACCTGGCAAGTTCTAGCCGAGAAATTGCGATCCATGGGCGCAGTTGAAACAATACATGGCAACACCATGGTTGCAGATTTAACTTCGTCTAAATTAAGTGTTCCACCCGGAATTGAAATTGTGCAATCGGATCAAATAAGTATGGACTGGCTAGAAGTACAGCCAACGCCTGGAATTGAAAATGTTATGTCTCGATGCGAGGCAACGTATTTAACTGTAGTTAAAAATGGCAAGGCGATCGCCACTTGTCGTTTTGCATTAGCCAAAGGCTGGTCATCAATTACTCGAGTCTATGTGAATCAAGATTTTCGCGGACAAGGTCTTGGAAAAGCTATTGTGGGAGCCGCGCTTGAAGCTAGCTTTGAACAAGGTGCTACTAAGGCGTTGCTACAGGTCGAGGCAAGTAATGCAATCGCTATTGGGGTTTATGAGTCTTTAGGTTTTAATTTTCACCATGAGCACTCATACTTGGAGTTGAAGTAAATGCTAAAAATTTATGACACTCAAACTCGCGCCATCAAAGAGGTGAATAGTACCGATGATGAAGTAAAAATCTATTGTTGCGGTCCGACCGTTTACCGTGATGCACACGTTGGAAATCTTCGCACTTTTCTATTATCTGACTTGATTCGCAGAACCCTTGAGATTCAAGGAAAAACCGTTGATTTAATTCAGAACATTACCGATGTTGGGCACATGGCCGAAGATGCAAACCCGCAGGATAAAATGCTCGCTCAAGCAAAATTAGAAGCCATTGACCCATTTGAAATTGCCCGTAAATATGAGGCAAAATTTCATGATGATTTAGCCCTGCTAAATATCAAGACAGCCCGTAGTTATCCTCGGGCCAGCGAGTCAATAGCTTTAATGCATGAGTTAATCGCCAAGTTAATTGAACTTGATCACGCATACGTTGGCACTGATGGTTCGGTTTACTTCGCCGCCGATAGTTTTGCCAGTTATGGCGCAATTAGTGGCAACCGCTTAGCTGATTTAAAGCCCGGTCATCGATACGAATACACCGATGAGGGTGGAAAACGTTTCCATGCTGATTGGGCACTTTGGAAAGCAGCCGGTGATCGCACCGAGATGGTTTGGGATTCACCATGGGGTCGCGGTTTTCCTGGTTGGCATATTGAATGTTCGGCCATGTCACTTGATTTACTGGGCGAAGTAATTGATATTCACGTTGGCGGGATAGATCTGCGTTTCCCACATCACGAGAATGAACGCGCGCAGACTAATTCAGTTACCGGCATCGAGTCGGTAAAACTCTGGGTGCACGGCGAACATTTACTTTTTGAGGACCGCAAGATGGCTAAGAGCAGCGGAAATGTAGTTCTGCTAAAGGATCTGGTAGAGCGAGGCTTCGACCCGCTCTCCTTGAGATTGTGTTTACTTGAGAATCGCTATCGCTCGCAGATGGATTTAACTTGGGATTCAATTGCCGCTGCTAATGCCACGCTAAAACGATGGCGCCGCAGTGGTTTTGGCAAAGCAACTAATTACCAACCAGATCATCCAACTCTTGATGCGTTAAATAATGATTTAGATACCCCACGTGTTATACAACGTTTGCGAAATGTCGAGAAAGATGCAAAATTAACTGACTCTGAAAAAGCTGAAGTTTTCACTTTCGCCGATCAAGTTTTAGCTCTTGATTTAGGGCGAGATCTAGTAGTCGCTGAGTTGCCTTCTGAGTTAGCCAGTTTGCTAACCGCCCGCGAAGTTGCACGTAGTACAAAAAATTGGAGCGAAAGTGATCGCTTGCGAGCTGAGCTAGAAAGCGCCGGTCTAATAATTAACGACACTGCCGATGGACAGGAATGGGAATATCGCTAGATCGGCAAGAAAATAGCGAGTAGTAGCGAGAAAGTTCCGAGCAATAGAACTAGCGATCCAGCCAAGTCACCTTGAATTAATAACTCGCCGCCCACTCCTACGGTTGCACCTTGAACGACTACAAATAACCAAGCGACTGTTGCTACAAATTTATATCTCTGTAATCGCCAAACCCGCCCAATAGCCCAGATTCCAATTACGTTAGCCATTAATCCGAGAATCAATCCGAGCGGGAATAGCCACAAATGCAGCAAAGTAGCGCTAGCACCAAGTAGGGCTCCGACTAATGCGGCATAAAAAAACTTCATTGGCTACAAAACGATTCCTGCGAATAAATCTGTTTCGCGACCATCACTATTAAATGGCTCGTGAGCATCACCTTTAACAAGTGAGTAGTACTCGTGACCCCAAACTTGTAGTCCTAATTGGTTTGAGAGCGCAAAGAATGGACCATCTAACTCAATTTGAGTTGCATGCGCCGCCATTGCAGCCATTTTTGCATCAACATAATCATTGGCATCTACAGCTGCAGTTACTAGCTCATCGGCTTTGGCAAAAGGTAGATCATCTACATTTTCAGCACCAAAAAATGATGAACCAACTTCTTTCATGGCTGCGATCCCTTGAGCTAATACCGATTTAGGTGTGGCATTCCAGTAAATCTTAGAAATTTGCCAATCAGTTGCTAATTCTGCCGCTCGCATTGCAACTCTATGAGCTTGGATGTGGTCTGGGTGGCCGTATCCGCCTATTTCGTCATAGGTAATCAAGATATGTGGTTTTACTTCGTGAATGATTTTGACCAATAAATTTGCAGCTGAATCAAGGTCAGCCTGCCAGAAACAATCCGGGCGATTATTTGGTTCGGTTCCCATCATGCCGCTATCTCGAAACTTAATCTTGTCATCACCTAAGAATCGATGATCAGAAATGCCTAGCGCTTTCATGGCCTCAGCTAATTCAACAACTCGATGTTCACCTAGTTGATCAGTTTCGTGTGCTGCGAAATGTGCAAGTTCTGGAACTAAAACTTCGCCTTCTTCGCCGCGAGTGCAAGTAACTAAAGTGAGATCGGCACCGAGTGCTGCATACATAGCCATGGTTGCGCCATTGTTAATGGTTTCATCATCTGGATGTGCATGAACCAGAAGTGCTCGGTAACCCTGATATGGCCTAGACATTAATAAACCGGTAACGAGGTATCGATTTGTTTCGCCCAAGCAATTACTCCACCGCTTACATGTGTGGCATCAGCAAAACCAGCACCCTTTAAAATTGCTAGGCACTCAGCAGAACGCACGCCCGACTTGCAGTGCAAAATAATTGGCTTATCTTGTGGCAGATCAGCTAGCGCAGTGCCGTCAAGAAAACCCTGCTTAGGAATCAATGTCGAACCTGGAATTCGCACAATTTCGAATTCACTTGGCTCTCGCACATCGATTAAGAAGAAGTTCTCACTCTTATCTATTTTATTCTTTAACTCAGAAACACTGATTGTTGAATCCTTGACTGCAACTTCAGCAGCATCAGATAACACTCCACAGAATGCCTCGTAATCAGGCAAAAGTGCAGTCTGAGTTGGTTTTTCTGAACAAATTGGACAGTTAGGATCTTTGCGTACTTTAATTTTGCGATAACTCATTTCGAGACCGTCATAAATCATCAATGAACCAATCAGTGGTTCGCCGATTCCGGTAATGACTTTGATTGCCTCGGTTGTTTGGATTGAACCAATTGACGCGCAGAGCACACCTAATACGCCACCCTCAGCACAACTAGGAACCATTCCCGGTGGTGGTGGTTCTGGATAAAGGCAGCGATAGCAAGGACCATACTCGGCCCAGAACACACTGGCTTGTCCATCAAAACGATAGATCGAACCCCACACATATGGTTTCTTCAAAAGCACGCAGGCATCGTTTACCAAATAACGGGTAGCGAAATTATCAGTGCCATCAACGATGATGTCGTATTGCGAAAAGATTTCCATTACATTTGAATTATCTAGTCGAGTTTCGTGCAAAACTACATTTACATAAGGGTTAATCTCGGAGATTTTTTCTTGAGCGCTTTTAGCTTTGCTCTTACCGATATCTGATTGACCATGAATAATCTGGCGTTGCAAATTTGATTCATCAACTGTGTCGAATTCTGCGATTCCAATTGTTCCGACACCAGCGGCAGCCAAATACATAAGAGCTGGTGAACCTAGACCACCAGCACCAACACAGAGAACTTTGGCGTTCATTAATCTTGCTTGGCCCGCCATTGCAAGATCTGGAATAATTAAGTGACGGCTGTAGCGACGAACTTCATCGACTGTTAGCGCGCGGCCAGGTTCTACGAGTGGTGGAATCTTCATCTGTATCGCCTTTTTACTGCTCAATTGGTAAACCGGTTACGGGGTTATTCTGCCGTAGAACGACGCTTGGTTGCTAATTGCAATAGGTTCGCGAAAAACATAGAGGTGTAATTTCCCAGATTTGCCTCTAGCATTGGCTCAATGAGCACAACTGATGCACGTGATAATAAGTCGCGTTTACCTCGCGATGAGCGGCGAGCACTTTTACTTGCTGCAGCCCTTGAAGTCTTTACTGTCGCGGGTTACCACAGCGCAGCTATGGATGAGATTGCGGATCGAGCTGGCGTAAGCAAGCCAGTTCTCTACCAGCATTTTCCATCAAAGCTTGAACTTTATTTAGCGGTACTTGATTTACACATTGACTCTTTAGTTTTCCAGATTCAACGTGCCATTGCTTCAAATACCGAAAATGCAGACCGCGTTCGCGCAACCGTTGATGCCTATTTTGATTTTATTGAAAGTGAAGGCGAAGCTTTCCGTCTGCTTTTTGAAAGCGACATGAATGTTGAACCCGCCGTTCATGAGCGTTTGAATCGCATGACTTATGACTGCGCTGCTGCTATTAGTGCAGTCATCTCAATTGAGACGGGTTTGCCGCAAGAGGCATCAATGTTGCTCGGAGTTTCACTTATCGGATCAATTCAAGTCGGTGCACGACATTGGCTAGATCGAGATAGCAAGTTATCGCGTGAACAAGCGGCTCGATTAATCGAAAGTTTGATGTGGCGCGGGGTTTCTGGTTTCCCGTTAGGCAACAACTGAAGTAATCCCATAGGATTGCCCCATGGCTACAAAGAAAACTGAAACTGTCCAAAAATCAGAGGTCCGCATTGCTGTCGCAAATGTGTCGAGCGACCTTGCTTTCGAGAGTCCTGCTGCTCCCGCTGAAATCTCAGCTGCCGTTAGCGCGGCAATCAGCTCTGGAACTCCGCTAGTACTAACAGATGTCCGCGGCCGCACCATCATGGTGCCAGCTGATCGAATTGGTTTTGTAGAAATTGGCGAACAAACCGAGCGACGCGTCGGTTTCGGCTCCCTCTAACGTGTCTATAACTTTCGCTGATCTACCTTTACGTAAATCAACAATTGATGCGCTAACTGCGCACGGTTTTACCTCACCGTTTCCAATTCAAGAAGCAGTTCTGCCAATCGCGCTCTCTGATGGCGATGTTATTGGCCAAGCTAAAACAGGTACCGGAAAGACCTTAGGTTTTGGAATTCCAATTATTGAACGCATCATTGCGCCCCTTGATTCTGAATGGGATGCCCTTGAGTTTAAAGGTCAACCACAAGCTCTCGTGGTTGTGCCAACGCGTGAACTTTGCGTGCAAGTAACCAAAGATATTGCTGAACTAGTTGGAAATCGTGGAGTTCGAGTGCTTGCTGTTTACGGTGGACGCGCATTCGAGCCACAGATCGAGGCGCTAGAACAGGGTGTTGAAATCGTTGTGGGCACTCCTGGTCGGCTGCTTGATCTTTACCGTCAAGGCCAATTAAAGCTTAAGAACGTTTCGCGCTTAGTTCTAGATGAAGCTGACGAGATGTTAGATCTCGGCTTCTTACCTGATGTCGAAAAGATCTTTACCAGCACACCAAATCGCCAACAAACTATGTTGTTCTCAGCAACTATGCCTGGTGACATCATCGCTCTTGCTCGTCGCTTCATGAATCAGCCAGTACATATTCGTACCCAAGATAATGAAGACGAAGGTGCTGTAGTTTCCAAGATCGAGCAACATGTTGTTCGAGCACATGCCCTAGATAAGATCGAAATGTTGGCACGAATTCTGCAATCTGAAGGTCGCGGACCCACTATTGTCTTTTGTCGCACCAAGCGCACTTGCCAGAAAACTGCCGATGATTTACTAGAGCGCGGATTTAGATCCGACACTATTCATGGCGATCTTGGCCAAGGTGCTCGCGAAAAAGCTCTTAACGACTTTAAAGCTGGCAAATCAGATGTTTTAGTCGCAACCGATGTAGCTGCACGTGGAATTGATATCGATGGCATTACTCACGTAGTTAATTACCAATGTCCAGAAGATGAAAAGACTTATGTGCACCGCATTGGCCGTACTGCTCGCGCCGGCGCACATGGTATTTCGGTAACCTTTGTTGACTGGGATGAATTAGCGCGTTGGAAAATGATCGATACTGCCCTGAATTTAAACCTAGGCGAACCTGAGGAAACCTATTCTTCATCTGATTCGCTATTTTCTAAATTTAAGATTCCAGCTGGCTCTACTGGACGTATGACTGTGGCGAAGAAAGCAGCTCCAGTTAAAAGCGATAAGCCTAAGACTAAAAGTGTGCCTGCAGCGGAGAAGCCAAAAACAGAGCGAGTTAAGCGAGATCGAGTTCGTACTAAGCGAATCGCTGACTAAAAAATCTTAACTTCTTCTAGTATCGAATAAGCAGCATCGCGGTATTGCTGAGCAACGTTACAATTTTTATCATGGGTTAAAACACTGATTGTCTTGGGTTCCGCAACTAAGACTTCATCTGCAATTGAAATTTCACCATCGATAAGATTTAGTTCTGCTGCAATCATTTTCGCCAGCTCCGAACTTTCTGCGGCAAAATATGGCAGCGCTTTAAACGGTGCCGAAGTAATTTTCATGACTGCCAAAGCACCTCTGAGGGAATGAATGCTCTCTCGAACTGGCGCGATAACTAGCTGCGCAGCCTTTAAAACTTCGGCTAACTCAGGCGTAAACAGGGGTGCTGAATCGATTAAGAGTAAATCGTACTTTTCCGGAATCTCTGCGATCAAAGAAATTAATGAATCTGTTGCGGTATGTGGTCTTAGATCGAAGCGTTCACTGCAGTTAATGACATTTTCGCGGGTGCGTTCGTGGCCAAGTTTGAAAGTTAGTGCTCCTGATGAATCTAAATCGATTACCAAAGCTTTCTTGCCAAATTCAGCACAAGCCACAGCTAATGCGTGGGTCAAAGTTGTTTTGCCAACGCCACCAGCGAAACTGGCTATGACAACTACTGGAGTACTCATGCAGCGTTTACTCCCCAACGTATTTTTGCTTCAATCAAAACTGGTGGCAATAAACCATCAAAAGGCAGAACTAACAGACTCTTGCGAAGTGCGACCATTGCAATATCAGTTGCAAAACTTTGTCCTGGCAGCGTTGGCCAACCGTAAAGTGCGCGAGCCCAATTAGGTAAGGCAGCGCCAGCTAGCGCAGCAATTGATGCCCAGGCTGGAGCTGCCGGTGTTGCAAAGCGAACGGCTGTTGGCAATGGAGGTATCGCCAAAAACAGAGCGGCACGTTTTGCATCGTCGCTGGCAATTAACTCTGGTGCGATCTCAATGAAATATTGCTTCATTTCGGTAACAGATTTAGGAACTATGGCTTCATCAATTCCGACTGCCTGCGCGAATAGCACCATTTCGGCAACATATTGATCGCGCTCTGCTTCAGTTAACGTGAGCCCAGATCTAACCGCTACATCTAAAAAGGAATCAACCATAGCCATATGAACCCAAAGTAAAAGTTTTGGATCATCAAGACCAAGATGTGAGTGTATTTTGCGAACTCGAGCTGTTAAATCATTTGCTTGTGCCGGAGTTCCAAAAGTTAAAGTTGAAACGTAATCGCCAGTGCGCTGCAATCTGCCCCAAGCGTCTTCACGAAAATTAGAATGTTCGGCAACTCCTGCCATTGCTTGCGGATGCAGCGCTTGCTGAAACAGTGCACGAATGCCGCCAATTAGCATTGCTGGATCAGAATGAATTTTCCAGGTAATTGATGAAGGTGCGAAAAAACCTAACTCGACGCTACTCATTGCGCTATGAAAGCTCTAATCGCATCAACCAGCATCTGTACTGAAATCGCTGCTAGCAAAAGACCTGCGATGCGAGCGACCAGATTTACGCCAGATTCCTTGATCACTTTTAGAATAGTGGTTGAAGATATAAGAACGAGAGCGATAACAACATGAACAGCAAGCACTGCCGCAACTAGACCAACTGCTTGACCAGTAGTTTGAACTTGTTGAACGAAGATCATGGTGGCCACAATTGCACCTGGGCCAGCTAACAATGGCGTTCCCAATGGCACTAGAGCCACATTCTTATCGCGAGCTTCAGTTGAACCGGAGTCTTTGCCAGTTAGCAATTCAAGTGAGACGAGCAATAGCAGAAGTCCGCCGGCTGCCTGAAGTGAAGCAATTGAAATATGAAGGTAATCCAGAATAAATTGGCCAAAGATCGCAAAAAATGAAATTACGAAAAGGGAAACACTGGCTGCTTGCACCGCTAACTTGCGGCGTTCTTTAGGTGTTCGGTCGGCAACTAAACCTAGAAAAATGGGAGCAGCACCCGGTGGATCAAAAATAACAAAAAGGGTTACAAAACTTTGGATCGCGAAAGTAATCGCACTAACTTCAGCGATATTCATGCGGTAACCACCCTTCGAGCATCAGCCATGGTTTCTAAGCGTTCCCATTCTGCAGGATCAGTCACGTTTTCGCCTAACGAATTTAACTTGCCAGTACCGTGATAATCACTTGATCCCGTCACAACTAGATCTAAATCACTAGCAATGTTCAATAAACTCAGACGTTCCTCATTGCTCTGGTCCCGATGATTTACCTCAATACCATTTAGGCCAGCTGCTTTAAGATCAATAAAATCTGAGCTTTGCAATATTTGCCCGCGCAGTGATGCGAACGGATGAGCTATGACCGCTACACCCCCAGCGGCTCGAATTAATCTAACCGCTTCTTCTGGCGTAGGCGCTAAGTGAGAAACATAATATTTAGATTCATTATTTAGTAGATTTTGGAAAGCTTCATCACGAGTCTTAATTACTTTCCGGGCAACTAAAGCATCTGCTAAGTGTGGCCGTCCCATCGTGGCTCCTGGCGGCATTGCTGCTTCAACATCACTTAATGAAATATCGATGCCATCTGCTCGCATTAATTCAATCATTTTGCGCATTCGTGGCAAGCGCTCGTCGCGAGTATTTTCAAGGGCTTCTAGTAACGCCAAATTATTGCCATCAAAAAGTAGGCCGAGCATATGAACACTTACGCCCTCTTTAGTTAAACACGAAATCTCAGCGCCCAACACTAATTTTAGATTTCCACGTAGAGTTTGAATCGCACTAGACCAACCAGCAATCGCATCATGATCGGTAATTGCCAAAGTATCTAAGCCTTGTGCCAAAGCTTTATTTACCAGTTGGGCTGGGGTATCAGTGCCATCGCTTATAGTTGTGTGAGTATGTAAATCAATCATTTATTTGGCGACTCCTGATCACAACTAAAGCGCAGCCTACTAAAATCAAAAGTATGCCCGGAATAATTCCAACTGGTGGTTTCTGTCCCATCCACCAAACGGCCAGCAGCGAACTAACTGGAACTTCAAAGAAGACAATGAGCGAAACAATTGCAGGTGATACTCGCTTTAACGCTGAGTTAAACATGGTGTGGCCTAAAATCTGAGCGCCTGCGATTAGCCCAAGTAATATCCACCATTCCCTCGCAGAGTAATTAAATAGTTGATTTCCGCTAAGAAGTGCAATTGGCAGCGCCGTCATGGCGCAAACGAAATAGCAAACAGTTGTATATGTGGTTGTTTCAAGGGTTCGTTGTGCACGTGAACCAGCCATCATGTAGCCAGCTGCTAACGCTGCCGAAACTAGCGCGGCCAAATCTCCCATGAAAGCTCTAAATGAGATTTGTAAATCTACTCCGGAAATAAGTAGAACTCCTAGAAATGCGACACCCATTCCAAGCCAAACCTTCGACGGGATGTGCTGACCAGAGAGTTTTACAAAGAGGGCTGCGAAGATTGGCTGTAGAGCAACGATTGCAGTACCTGATGCAACACTTGTGTAACGCATTGCCAGAAAAAAGCCGCCGAAGTGCAATGCAAGAATGAAGCCAGCAAAAGCTGCCCACTTGATCCCGTTGCGATCAGGATGATGTCTGATTGCAAATGGGGCGGTAAGAATTGAGCCACCAAGATTTCGCCAGAAAATTAGAACCCAGATCGGCATTACGCTCATTGCAATTAATGGCCCTGATGTTCCGATGCCGATTATTCCGATACCCATGCGAATCTGATCGCCACGGGCTGGCATTGTTGTGACGCTATCTCGACTCATTGGCTAAAGGTAGCGCGCATGGCCCTTGATAAAGCAGTTACCCTTAGCCCATGAGCGGGAACACATTAAATCGAATCTTCCTCGCCCGATTAGCCGGAACAGCAGTTTTTGACCCTAACGGAGATCCAGTCGGCAAGGTGCGAGATGCTGTTGCGACCCTTCGCACAAATAACGCCCAACCCCGAATCCTTGGTTTAGTTGTTGAAGTCCCAATGCGTCGGCGAGTTTTCGTACCAATAACTCGAGTTACCTCAATCGAGAGTGGCACCGTAATCATCACTGGCTTAGTTAACATGCGTCGCTTCGAAGTTCGCGTGGGCGAAATTTTAGTTTTAGGTGACATGCTCGATCGTTCAATTACCTTAGTCGAATCTGATGAAAATGTAATTGTTGAAGATTTGGCGATGGAACAAAATCGCAATGGTGACTGGTTGATAAATAAGGTTCATATCATGCGCAAGTCGCGTGGTTTCCGTCGCAAGGGCCCAACTTCAACGGTGGCCTGGGAAGAAGTAACTGGCTTTGCCAGTGTCGAGCCAAATCAAGGCGTAACTAACTTGCTTTACACGCTAAGCACACTGCGTCCGGCTGACTTAGCTACCGTGTTACAAGATTTACCACCAAAGCGCCGCGTCGAAGTAGCACGTGGCTTAGATGATGAACGCCTGGCAGATGTACTTGAAGAAATGGATGAAATTCATCGCGTTGCACTTCTGACCGAACTCGAAGGTGAGCGCGCGGCTGACGTGCTCGGTGAGATGGATCCTGATGATGCTGCTGACTTGTTGCGCGAGCTTGGTCAAGAACGCGCCGATGCGCTGATTGAATTAATGGAACCCGAAGATGCTGAAGATGTTCTGCGGTTAATGAACTATGAAGATTATTCAGCCGGCGGCATGATGACAACTGAGCCATTAGTGATGTCAGCTGATTCGACAGTTGCCGAAGCTTTAGCCGCAGTTCGCAAAAGCGAAATTTCTCCAGCGCTAGCTTCGCAGATTTTCGTCTGTCGCCAACCGCTAGAAACTCCTACTGGTCGTTTCATGGGAATCGTTCATTACCAACGTTTGCTGCGCGAACCGCCAGCCACCCTGCTGGGCTCGATCGTAGATACCAATACGCAAGGGCTTAATCCAGATGCGAGTTTGAACGAAGTTTCGTCATACTTAGCAAGTTATAACTTGCTTTCATTACCCGTAATCGATGCCAATGAAAGATTGTTGGGGGCGGTCACGGTTGATGACGTGCTTGATCACTTATTACCTGAAAACTGGCGACATGATCATCGTGATCTTTCGCGCAATTCTATTAAAGTAAATACTGAATTGGTGGGCTAACCATGGCACGTAACAATGGTTTAGATACCCCACGCAGCAAGAGCCGCACTCTTCGTCCAAATTATGATCCAGAAACATTTGGTCGCTTATCTGAAAGCTTTGCGCGTTTCCTCGGAACTGCTCGCTTCTTGGTTTACATGACGGTATTTGTAGCAACTTGGGTCATCTGGAACACCGTTGCACCATCAAATCTGCGTTGGGATGATTTTCCATTTATCTTCTTGACTTTAATTCTCTCTCTACAAGCCTCTTATGCCGCACCACTTATTTTGTTAGCGCAAAATCGTCAAGCAGATCGTGATCGAATTCAAAGTAACGAAGATCGTGCTCAGAACGAGCGCAGCATTGCAGATACCGAATACTTAACTCGCGAACTGGCTAGTTTGCGTAGCGCTCTAGGCGATGTTGCAACTCGTGACTTTATGCGCAGCGAGCTATCTGATCTGGTTGAAGAACTGGAAAAGAAGTTAAATACTCAGCCCAAGCCGAACGCCGACTAAAGATTTCGGGCGCACGATAATTCGCGCCATGATTTCATCGAAAACTTTTGCGGCAGAACTTTCAGGATTAGATACAACTACCGGAATCCCGCTATCGCCACCTTCGCGTAGCGCTGGACTAAATGGAACTTGACCTAAAATTGGCACATCTTTGCCAACTAATAACGATAAGCGTTTAGCAGTTTCAGCGCCGCCACCTTCGCCAAAGAGCGAAATAGTTTCGGCACAAGTTGGGCATGGGAATGCTGACATGTTCTCGATTACGCCAATTACTTGTTGCTTCATTTGGTGAGCTATCCGACCAGCTCGTTCTGCTACTTCAGCAGCAGCAATTTGCGGAGTTGTGACGACCAAAATTTCTGATGAGGGAATTAATTGGCCGAGTGAGATCGCCAAATCGCCAGTTCCAGGCGGTAGATCCAATAGAAGTAAATCGAGATCGCCCCAATAGGCATCTGATAAAAGTTGTTCGAGAACTTTGTGTAAAAGCGGGCCACGATAAGCAACCGCGTCAGAACGTTCGGGCTTAAACATCTCCATCGAAACTGTCTTAACACCGTATGACTCAAGCGGAATAAACATCTGATCAATGGCAGTAGGTCGCTGCCCGATTAGCCCCATTAACCGAGGAATTGAATGGCCATAGACATCGGCATCAAGGATTCCAACCCGTAACCCTTGTTTTGCAGCTGCGATTGCTAAATTGGCTGTGACTGAAGACTTGCCGACGCCGCCCTTGCCAGATGCAACACCGATTACCCGAGTCAATGAATCAGGTTGTGCGAATGGAATAAATTTTTCGCGGCCGTTACGCAGGATTGATTTAACATTATCGCGTTGCTTATCGGACATAACCCCAAAAGTTAAATCAATTTCCGTAATACCTGCAATTGCAGTTAGCGCCGAAGTAATATCGTTACGCAGGCGATCCTTCATTGGGCAACCCGAAATAGTTAATAACACATTGAGTTCAAGGCGACCGTCTTTGAAATCTACTCGATCAACCATGCCCAACTCAGTAATAGAACGATGCAGCTCAGGATCCTGAACTTTTTCTAAAGCTGTGGTGACTTGATCTACTACGCTCATATTAAGTCCGGATCTATTTTGCTCTCGTAAGTTGGCTTACTTTTCTGCGGTGCATCATCTTGCGCCAAAACATCGTTGATTTGTTTCTTAATAAAAGTCTTTGGGTTCAAATCGCCCGGTTTTAGATCTTCAAAACCTGGCCCGAGGTTGTCGCGCAATTCGGCAGTTGCTGAATTGGAAATGTTGCGCAACTTCTTAACCATTTTTGCCGCATCGCTGGCTAACCGGGGCAAGCGATCGGGCCCAACTAAAATCATGCCCAAAACGGCTAAGCCAAGTAATTCACCAGCGCCGAGATCGAAGAACATCTCGCTAGCCTATCGGTTGCATTATTTGCCGGCGATCAGAATTAGCTTGGCGGTAAAGCTCTGCTTGCCGCGGATATAAGTGATGGTGACCTCGTCGCCGACGTCATGTGTGCGAATTTCAACGATTAATTCCTCTGGGGTATTTATTTTTATGCCATCTATCTCAGTGATTAGGTCTCCTGCACGCAAACCAGCTTTAGCCGCTGGCCCACCGGCCAAGATGGCTGTTGAGGATTTCGCAATTAGCGCTCCGCCGCCGCTGTAATTCATATCAACTGCCACACCAATTACGGGGTAAGTAGCTTTGCCATCTCTGATTAATTGATCCGCAGTTTTACGTGCTTGATTAATCGGAATTGCAAAACCGAGTCCGATTGATCCTGACTGCCCACCTAAGCTGCTGCCAAGGGAGGCAATCGCTGAATTAACGCCAATTACTGCCCCTGTTGCATCAACTAGTGGTCCACCTGAATTTCCAGGGTTAATAGCCGCATCTGTTTGTAGCGCACTAATAAATGACGTTGAACTATCGTCATCGCCAGCTGTCACTGGGCGATCTTTTGCGCTAATTATTCCTTGAGTTACGGTGCCGGATAATCCAAGCGGTGAACCAAAAGCAATTACCGAATCACCGACTTGAACTTTATCGCTATCGCCGAATTGCAGAGCTTTTAGCCCAGTTGTTTTAATCTTTAAAACGGCTAAATCATATGATTCATCACGGCCAAGTACTTTTGCTACATACTCACGGCCATCATTAAGAATTACTTTTATGGTCATTGCATCTGCAACTACGTGATTATTCGTTAACAGATATCCATTTGGATCAATTACAAATCCAGAACCAGAACCGCCACCGTTTCGTGACATAGTTTCGATTGATACAACCGAAGGTAAAACCCGCGCTGCAATACCAGCAACTGAATCTGGCGAGCGTTCAATGGTTGAAGTTGAAGAAACTAAATTAACACCACTTGAAATCAATCCTTTAGTCGCATCTCCGCCCAGTATGCCGCCGAGTAACCCGGCAACTAAAGCAAGTACAACGATTGATGCAGTTGGCAGAGTGCGTTTTTTACTAGCGCTTTCGTCCAGGTTGTCGAGGAAAACTAATTGGTTTGGCTTGCGGCGAAAGATGCGCGCTGGCTTGGACATGGGACTATCTTCCTACAACTTAGTAGCGATCAACAAACCATCACCGATTGGCAAGAGTGAACTCTGCCAATGATCACGGTTGGTTTTGATTCTTTTCCCAGCCTCGCGAAGCGCAATTGTCTTGGGATCGCGCTGTGCTGGATCTGGCACTTTGCCGCCACCAAAGAATGAGTCGATAACTAAGACTCCCCCACTACGCAAAATGCGGTGAGCTTCATCGATTGTGTAAGTTAAATCAATCGGATCGTGGCGCAAGATAACTAAGTCATATGCACGATCAGTTAATTTGCTTAGAACATCCATAACCGGATTAGTAATCAAGCGAAAGCGAGCCGCCTCGATCTCATCCTCATAAAAAGCCATCTTGGCAATACGGGTATGTTCTATTTCATCATCAATCGAAGTTAGCGTGCCGCTATTGATCATGCCGCGCAGCAAATAAAGGCTGCCAACGCCAGAGCCGGTGCCTACTTCGACAACAGATTGGGCAGATAACAGATGAGCGAGTTGTTGAAGAAATACGCCAGTGCCAACGCTGATGTCGTTAGCGCCTACTTCGACGCCGCGCGCTCGAGCGTGTTCAAGTACTAGATCCTCGGGATTAAAGTTTTCAGCGTAATCAAATAGATTCGGAATCATAGGGAAGAAATCCAAGTGGTTAGCAAGCGAACTCCGAAGCCGGTGCCACCTTTAGGATTTTCGCCTGCATCAACATCGCTGCGACCGGTACCAGCGATATCGAAATGCACCCACTTGCTGTCACCGACAAACTTTT
>JBILXJ010000034.1:0-8260 GCA_044378655.1 Candidatus Planktophila sp.
GGTAGCCAAGTATCGAATTGGTGGATTGGCCGAGTGGACAATTGGCATGGAAGAACAAAGCGCCACTGATGGAATTCGACGTGTTGCTTTAACGATCGCACCTGATGCGGTTCTGTTATCTCTGGTATCTGATCAGATTGCAACTAAATATGGCTCGTACATAACACTCACGGGCCAAGCAACTCGAAAAGACAAATCACTTATATCCGGTCTACCAGTCTCCTTAGAATTCAAAGGCTTTGATGAAAGTACATGGCGCCAAATCGGAAAACCAATCACCGCTGAAAGTGGCTCATTCACATCATCGCTTTACTTAGCTAAATCTGGAAAAGTGCGAATCACCAGTGAAGGTAGTTGGGATCGTGGTGCTGGTATGAGTTCTGAAGTTTCAATCACGATTAACCCAAGACTTAATATCACTGCCCCGACTTCAGCAAAAGTTGGCAACGCAATTAAAGTCTTGGTGACAGCAGCTCCGGTAACTACGGGGGCACAAGTCACGTTGCAACGCTTTGATGGCAAGGTTTGGGTTAACTTAACTTCAGCCCCATTATTGGCAGCTGGTACTGAGTTCAGCCCAACCGAGTTAATTAGAGGTGTTTTCAGCTATCGAGTATTGGTATTAAGCAGCGCTGATTCGGCGCAAGCTACCTCTGCGCCATTCATCGTCGTGGTCAGATAGTCGCGGTCAGATAGGCAAATGCAATGGAATGCACTACGAGATGAAATGATTGGGCTATGGGTAAGTTAAAACCGCAGCCAACTGTTTCTGAAGAAACAGCAGCTGAGATCAGTGCGATCTTTAGCTCTGATCGCCCTTGGGTAGTTGTAGTTTGGGATGACCCAATTAACTTAATGACCTATGTAACTTATGTTTTCATTACGGTCTTTGGTTTCTCGAAAGAGAAAGCAACTGAACTAATGTTACAAGTTCATAATGAGGGTAAATCTATTGTGGTCAAAGGTGCCCGCGAAGAAATGGAACGATACGTTCAACGGCTGCATGAATACGGGCTTTGGGCAACGCTTGCTCGCGAGGATCAAATCTAATGTCACCTACCGAAGGTTTCTTGCGACACGGTAGCGATACTTACATTGCCAACTTTGCCGAAACTGAACGCGAAGTTCTGGTCAATTTAGTGCAACAGATTATTGAAATACTGGCAGAGCGACATGATCATGCAAACGAAGATCCGCTTGCAGCAATGGTTGGAATAACAACACATGATTCACCGCCCGACGATGAAGTTTTGTTGCGCCTATTGCCGAATGCTTATCAAGACGGGGTAGATGCTGCAGAATTTCGACGCTACACCGAAAGCACTCTGCGCGATAAGAAACGTGCTCATGCCATGTCGATTCGCATGCTCTTACTAAGTGCAACCGATGGCGATGTGGTTCTTGATTTCGATAACGCCCAAGCTTGGTTAGGTGGCTTAAACGATGTGCGACTGGCGCTAGGCGTACGACTTAATGTGCATCAAAACTCACACGAAGATCTTGAACTACTCGCACCCGATGATCCGATGCGAGCTGTTTATGCGGTTTATACCTGGCTGGGTTGGTTACAAGAGACTTTAGTTGAAGCCCTTATGGACGAAGCGAGTTCTTAAAAGCCCGCAGATCAAATTTCGCGGTGGTTGCCATGTGCGGAACAGTAAGTGCCCAGATCATTACCAAAATTACCCAGAGGAAATCACTAGAAAGTTCTGTGGTGCCTCTGGCAACGAAGAAAATACCAAGCAAAAATATTCCAACGATTGCATATAGTCCCGGTGTTACTGCGGCGAAAAAACTTGCTAACGGGTTGCCGCTGGCAACTCTTTGCATGGCACTTGGCAATTTAGGAACTAATCGGGCGGTGTGCCGAATTGCGTGCCAAAGTCCAAAGTAAACCGCAAAGGCAACTAATGGTGGTGCGAAGAAAGAGAGCGCCAACAACAAAACTAAATCAAGTGCCAATAAGTAGTTTCTAGTCAGAACTAAAAGCAAAATCGAAAATGCGGCAATTGCCAGAGTTGAATTCCTCAATACTTGAGTAAATGTGCCAGCCCAATTAATCAAAGTTGGGTTAAGTTCTTTAAGAACATCAAGAGTTCGCTTATCGGTAAGCGGCAGAACAACTGGCAAGAACCCCGCCGGAATCGCATAGCTACTCAGAACAGTGCTCGAGTAACCATTCTTCTCAGCTGCGGCTTGTCTTTCATTGGCGTAGGCCGAGTCACCGAAACCAAAATGAAGCGCGCTCATAAGCACTACAAGTTGAAAGCCAATCAGGTTCCATTGCGCAATAGCCAGCGCCGCAATGATCGCGATTAAGGTGTAGACGACAATGAAAGCTACAAATTTTTGCGTCGAATCACGGGGGATAGTAATCAAATGATCGATTGCTCCGTGTGGAATACCAATGGCCAGTGCGATAACGGCAACCACAACTTGAGCGCCAATTGAGATCTCAATGTTTGCAATCTGGAGTCCAGCAAAGAGCAAAACAGCTATTGCAGCCGCCACTCTGGAAAACCGGCCAGCCCCTTGGTAAATTCTAAAAAGAGTCTGGCTCATGGCTATAGATTAGGCTCAAATTGAAAGGATTGCGAGAGGATTAGGCGTGGAACATCTGCATTATTCATATGTCTTGATCTTCATCTCGATCTGCGCAATCGGCGTTAACTTCGGATTTAGATTGCAGTTTTCTAAGAAGTTAAAGTTATTTCTTTTAACTGACTCACTGATTCTTGTGGTTTATTTGATCTGGGATTTTTGGGCAATTAGTAAAGGAAGCTGGTTCTTTGACGCAGATCAAATCTTAGGAATCATGATATTAGGCAAGTTGCCAATTGAAGAATTTCTCTTTTTCATAATCGTTCCCCTTATGACAGTGCTGACTTACTTAGCGCTAACGAAGTTAACTGGTTGGGGCAAAGATAAAGAGGCTGCCAATGATCTACTCTGACGTCGCACTTAGCGCAGTTTGTTTAGCCGTAGTGCTAGATCTATTTGTGCTCAAGTCCAGAATGATGACCAGAGGAATATTCTGGCTGACTTACCTTTTGATTTTGCCATTTCAATTACTTACTAATTGGTGGCTGACTTCAAATAAAATAGTTATGTATTCTGATACTGAAATTATTGGTCAGCGGCTCGCTGGTGCACCGATTGAAGATCTACTCTTCGGCTTTTCCATGATTCTGTTAACGATTTCGGCATGGGAATTTTTCAAGGATCGCCTTAAAAAAAGCAAGATTAGTTAATAAAAGCCCAGATTAAAGCCAGTCCGCCCACAGCGCCCCAGAAAGCCATCGCCGCTTTAGAATTTAACTTAGCTGCAAGGGTTTTGTTAAAGGTGATCGCAAAAAGCACAAGACCGGGAACAATTACAAATGCGCTGTTGGCAAGCACGTTTGGCTCATTTCGCTGATAGCTCCAGTTAATCGAACCAGTAGCTATTAGGGCGTAAGCCCACATGCGATAGTTATTTAAAATTTTGGTTAATCCTCTCAACCGGTACGTAGCTTAATTCTAATCTCTGTTACAAAAAATCTGATCTAAATATAAAAAAAGAGGGAAGGCGGTTTCCCGCCTTCCCTCCTGCAAGATCAAACTTGCAATTTATAACTTAGTGATCGTCCTTCATGCCTTCTGCCATTGACTTCATGCGTGCGATCTTTAGAATTGTTAGACCGAATACGCACTTAGCTAGAACGTCAGCAATTGTGTAACCAACCTGAACGGTTACGAATGATGAAGACGATGCATCACCAACGATGTTGAAGATGTAAGCGATTGGGTATACGCCCCATGTTGCGATAAGAAGCAGACGCAAACGGCCTACAGTCTCTGCAACACCAGCTGGCTGGCGCTCCAATGACTTTCCAAGCTCTACGAATAGTACGTAAAGGATGTATAGGAATGGGATTGTAGATAGAACACCGTATAGAACCTGGGTGTTCTGATCGCTTGAAATTTCGCCTGGGTAACCAAGAGCGATCATCGCAGCTGAAGCTGGGACAAGACGCATGATTAGTGAGCGAGAAACTTCGCGAGTAAGAGCAAGAACAGCAATTACCTCTACTAGTAGTAGTGGCACAGTAAGTAGCCAGTCAACGTAACGGTATGCCTCGTTGAATGCATCTTGTGATCCATCTAGCTTGACCATTCCATTAGCTGATGCATGCTTGAATGAATCAAAGATGCGTAGGTAGTGGTAGCCAGCGATGAATGTAACCATTGATGACATAACTAGGGCGTTACGGTACTTAGGTAGAACACGCTGTTGTGAAACCAGTGTGTAAATCGTGCAAGCGAGCATTGAAATTAGTCCAAACGAGAATGTGTTATAGACCAAGTTCCATTGGTTGCTATCTAATTGCATTTATTAGCCTCCGTGGGGCTTTGTAAAACCAGCCTCGGACGAGGTTGGCGTTCTGACAAATTCCAGTCACCGTACGAGAAGTCATATGAAAGTCTCGTCTGGCTACCGGAGATTTATCCGAACCAAGGTTAATGGTGCGCTTGATTTTTGGTTTTCGCAAGAATAAATGCGACTGATTCGCAACTTTTTTAAATATTTCTCGGCAGGTAGACTCATTGCTCATCGGCCTAGGGTTATTCCAGCGGGTTATCGTGAGCTTTTTACAAGGTTTGAGTTACTATCAAAAAAGGACAAAAACGGACATATGTCAGCTGCATCAGGATTGCGAATTCCGCAGGCAATGGCCAATGCAATTTTGACCCAAGCCCGAGCTGAATATCCAAATGAGGCCTGCGGGGTAATCATTGGCCGCAACGGAAATGCCGAACGCCTTAAGCCCATGTTCAATGCAGCGGCTTCACCAACTTTTTACGAATTTGATCCGAAAGATTTGTTAGCTCTCTATCGCGAAGTCGATGATAACGATGAAGAAATTATTGTTATTTATCATTCGCATACCGAAACCGAAGCGTATCCATCTCGCACAGATATCTCTTATGCTGGCGAACCAGGTGCGCATTATGTGTTGGTTTCTACCCGCGAAGAGATTGCACCTGCAACTGAATTTCGTTCTTATCGAATAATTGATGGCGTAGTTACCGAAGAACCCGTCGAATTTATTGCTTAATTATCTAAAAGTATCCAGAGAATAGTTTTTTCAATTTCAATTTGTATCAATACCAATAACTAGAGAGAATTAAGACATGAGCGCAACTGTTGAAGTACGTATCCCAACCATTCTTCGCCCTTTTACGAAAGAGCAGAAGTTGGTCTCAGCAACCGGTGCTGACCTATCAGCAGTTATCGCAGATCTAGATGCTCAATATCCAGGGTTAGCTGATCGTCTGCTAGAGAATGGCGCGCTTCGTCGCTTCATTAATATTTATGTTAACGATGAAGATGTTCGATTTATTGGTTCGTTAACTGCGCAACTAAAGAGCGGTGACTCAATCACCATCTTGCCTGCAGTCGCTGGTGGCTAGTAATGGCTCGTTTTGATTCACTCGAAGATTCAGTTGGACACACACCGCTAATTGGTTTGCCGCGCCTTTCTCCCGCACCTAACGTGCGGCTTTGGGCAAAGATGGAAGATCGCAACCCAACTGGTTCAATCAAAGATCGCACCGCAATTTCAATGATCGATGCTGCCGAACGAGATGGTTTGTTAAAACCTGGTGCCACAATTCTTGAACCGACAAGTGGTAACACCGGAATCTCGTTAGCGATGGCAGCAAAAGTTCGCGGTTATAAATTAATTTGCGTAATGCCCGAAAACACCAGCCCAGAACGTAGGCAACTACTTGAGATGTGGGGTGCCAAGATTATTTCTTCTCCCGCAGCAGGTGGTTCTAATGAAGCAGTACGGGTTGCAAAAGAGTTAGCTGCCCAAAATCCAGAGTGGGTTTTTCTCTATCAATATGGAAACCCGGCAAACACCGAAGCGCACTATCGCGGTACCGGCCCTGAAATTTGGCAAGATTTACCAACGGTTACCCACTTTGTTGCTGGGTTAGGAACAACGGGCACCTTGATGGGTGCCGGAAAATATCTACGTGAACAAAATCCTGATATTGCAATCGTTGCTGCCGAACCTCGATATGGCGAAGTTGTTTACGGACTACGAAATATCGACGAAGGCTTTGTACCTGAGCTCTATGACGCATCTGTATTAACTAGACGCTTTTCAGTAGGTGCTGAAGATTCAGTACGTCGAGTGCGTGATTTGTTAGAGGTTGAAGGAATTTTTGCTGGCATCTCAACGGGTGCAATTTTGCATGCCGCCCTTGCAATGGGTGCCGAAGCAATTGCTGCTGAAAAATCGGCCGATATCGCCTTTATTGTCTGCGATGCAGGTTGGAAATACTTATCTACTGGCATTTATGGCGCTGCAAGTGAGCAAGCGGCCGAAGGGCTAGATACGCAACTCTGGGCTTAAAGGTTTGGGCTTAAAGGTTTGGGCATAAGGGCGATTTACCGCTCTTTTCACCTCGCCCGTTAGACTTCAACACATGAGTAACGCGCCAATCGGAATCTTTGATTCTGGCGTCGGCGGATTAACTGTGGCTCGCGCAATTCTTGATCAATTGCCAAATGAATCCACGCTTTACATTGGCGATACAGCTCGTGGCCCATATGGCCCTCGACCGCTGGCCGAGGTTCGTGAGTTTTCACTTGAGTTAATGGATTTTCTAGTTGAGCAAGGCGTGAAAGCAATTGTGATTGCCTGCAATACCGCAAGCGCTGCCATGTTGCGCGATGCACGTGAACGTTATTCAATTCCAGTGATTGAAGTTATCCAGCCCGCAGTACGTCGCGCAGTTGCTGCAAGTCGCACCGGCCGTATTGGTGTGATCGGAACTAAAGCAACTATTGATTCAGCGGCTTACTTAGATGCATTCGCCGCAGCTCCACATTTAGAAATTACTTCAATTGCCTGTCCTCGTTTTGTGGAATTTGTTGAGCGCGGCGAAACTTCCGGTGCTGAAATTACTAAGATCGCCAAAGAGTATTTAGCCGATGTCATGAAAGCCGATGTAGATACTTTAGTTCTGGGTTGCACGCATTACCCACTGCTAACCGGAGTTATCTCCTATGTAATGGGCAATAACGTCTCGCTTGTTTCTAGCGCTGAAGAAACCGCCAAAGATCTTTATCGCATCTTGGTCGAAAGTGATTCTTTGCGAACCGATAACAGCACACCTGCGACACATCGTTTCTTAGCAACTGGCGACGCGGCTGCTTTTGAAACTTTAGCTCGTCGATTCTTAGGTCCAGAGGTTGGTCGGGTAGAACATCAATCGCTTACTTAAGTTTTAAAGAATTAAAAAACCTAATATTCACCAACAAAAACGAAAGACAGTTGAGGAAATGATGACAACCACACGTAATGATGGCCGGGCAGTAACTGATCTGCGCGAAATCAAGATAACCCGCAATTGGCTTGATCATGCCGAAGGCTCTGTATTAGTTGAGTTTGGCAAGACTCGCGTTCTTTGTGTGGCTTCATTTTCACCAGGTGTTCCGCGTTGGTTAAAAGATAGCGGCACTGGCTGGGTTACTTCAGAATATGCGATGTTGCCTCGCGCGACCCATACTCGCTCTGATCGCGAAAGCGTTAAAGGCAAACTGGGTGGTCGCACGCAAGAAATCTCTCGTTTAGTAGGCCGCTCTTTGCGCGCAGTTATCAATACTAAAGAACTTGGCGAAAATACAATTGTCATTGACTGCGATGTTTTACAAGCTGATGGCGGAACTCGTACTGCAGCAATCACTGGTGCTTATGTCGCACTCGCTGATGCAATCACCTGGGCAAAGAGTCAAGGTCACATTAAAGCAACTGCTAATCCGCTATCTGATTCAGTTGCAGCCGTAAGCGTTGGAATTGTTGGCGGTGTGCCAATGCTTGATCTTTGTTATGAAGAAGATGTGCGCGCAGATACCGATATGAATGTTGTTTGCAGTGGCGACGGAAGATTTATTGAAGTGCAAGGAACTGCCGAAGGCGTGCCATTTGATCGCGATCTGCTAAATCAATTATTGGATCTAGCTGTTGCTGGTTGTAAAGATTTAGGAAAACATCAAGCAGCAGCGCTAACTAAGTAATTGTTTCAAGAGCGAGACAAGTAAAAAGTTATCTTTATGGAATGCAGCTAAAGGAGTAACAATGAAAGATTTAGTTTTAGCTACGCGCAATAAAGGTAAGATCGAAGAATTCCGACGCATCCTTGATGAATTAGCACCGGGCAGCATTCGATTACTTGGGCTTGAGAAATTTCCAGAGACTAGCGA
>JBILXJ010000036.1:0-8060 GCA_044378655.1 Candidatus Planktophila sp.
ATTGCGATTTACATAGTGCTCCACCATTACGTTATCTTCGATAACTGCAATCTGCGTACGATCAGCAATTTGGCGAACCAACATCTCGCGATCAACGTTCTCGCGACGAGCTAATAAGTCAGTATCAGTAATGATTGTGCCCCGACGGCGATATGGCTCGCGGTAATCTGAACGGTATTCGCGATCGCCACGAGAACTTGGGCGATCATTTCGCTCGCGACGATTACGTTTTGGATCGTTACGAGTTGGGCGCTCTTTGGTTTCGCGCACCTTTACAACTGTTACAACACCATCTTCTTCGACAACTTCGCCCGGAACTACGCCATCTCCGGCAGCGCGACGGCGGCGGCGACGACGGTGAGTACCGGTGCCATCATCTTCGGTCTCACAACCTTCGGAATTTTCCTCAGTGCTTGAATTCTCATCGGTATTTGTCGAACCTGGCTTGCGACGACCGCGACCACCACGACGACGGCGACGACCGCGTGAACTATCTTCGCTATCTGAATCGCTCTCACCTGCGGCATCGCTTGTAACAACTACTTCATCGCTCTTTGCCTCTTTTGCAGGCGCTGACTTCTTAGCTGGCGCTTTTTTCGCTGGAGCTTTCTCTGCGATGGGTGCGGCCTGAAAAATTGCAACTGGAATTACAGCAGCCTTTTTAGCGGGCTTAGTTTTCTTCTCTTCAGGAGCCGCCGCTTCAATGACTGATGCGACAGGGGTGGTTTCTGGGCTTACCTCGCCCTTAACCTTGGGAGTCTTTTTAGCCGCGCGCTTACGCGGGTTTTTTGGCGCAATTGCCATCTCTTCAAATCCTAAATGCACTCATTGAGTGCGGGTCCGGCTTAAAAATCAATCTCAGTACGCGGTTGCGTAGTCGTAGAAAACCTTTAAGCAAATCTTTGGTAGTTCGCACTTATCACTCTTTTTTCGCGATACCTAATGGTCGCGGGTGCGCGCTGAACTGTTGGCTAAGTATGACAGATGAGGGGCTAAATCCAAATTAAGCGTGAATTAGCCGCGCTGGCGAGCGTGAACGTTCTGCAACAGACCGAACCCGATCAGAGTCGCGAACATACTCGAACCGCCATAAGACATAAATGGCAGCGGCACACCAGTCATTGGCATTAGCCCAAGTGTCATACCAATATTTTCAAAGGTCTGGAATGCAAACCATGCCACTACCCCGGTGCAGACCAATCGCCCGTAAGGGTCGGTAGCGCGACGAGCGATTCCTAGTGCTCGCATCAATAACGTTAAATACAACAAGATAATTACGCCACAACCTAAGAAACCAAGTTGTTCACCAGCTACTGTGAAAATAAAGTCAGTCTGTTGTTCTGGAACAAAGCGACCATTTGTTTGTGGACCATTAAAGAGACCAGTACCAATTAATCCACCTGAACCAACTGTGATGCGAGCTTGCCGCAATTGATATCCGCTGCCTTGCGTATCGGCATTTGGATTTACAAAAGATTGCAAACGCTTAACTTGATATTCGTTAACAACTCCAGATTGCACAGCGCCGAAAACTCCGATTACAGCAACCAAAATCAGACCAATGACCCAACGGCCTGAAGCACCAGAGGCAGCAATAATTGTTAGCACTGAGCAACTAATAATAAAAACAGTTCCCATATCTGGTTGCAAAAGAATTAGCAGCACCGGAATCGCCGCCACAACTAAGGACTGAACTACATTTTGATTACTTGGAATATCGCTGTCATGACTGCGCTCGGACAAGATCATGGACATGCCAACAATAATTGAAATCTTGGCCAATTCAGCAGGTTGAATCTGGAATCCGCCTGGGAGCGCTATCCATGCTTGTGCACCATTAACTTCAGCACCTAAGCCTGGGATTAAAACAAAGCCCAGACCTAAAACACCTAATACCCAAACAATTGGCGTGTAGGCACGAAGTAATCGGTAGTCAATCAAAGTAGTGCCCCAAGCCAGAGCGCAACCAATCGCAATATTAATTACGTGGCGCTTTAAGTAGTACTCGGGATCTAAACCGTTTGAGGCATACCAATCTCGCGTTGCTGCATAAACCAGCAAAGTTCCTATAAATAGTAGAGCAGCTACTGCAGCGGTAAGAATCGGGTCGAAGCCACGGAAAAACGAACGATTTTTGTGGTAATTAAAGCGCGGGGTAACCAGGCTCATGACTTGGCTCCGATCGCTTTTACTTTGGTGGCAGGTGAAATCTTAGGCAGAGTTTTCGGTAAACCATTTGGAAAGAGCGCATTTTCAGGAACTATTTTCCTATTTACTACGCCAAATATTGCCTCGTAGATTTTGCGAACACCAACACCTGAGCTTGATGAACCAAAGCCGCCTTGGCTAACCATCATCACGACTGCATATTGTGGATTCTTCGTTGGTCCGTAAGAGGCGAACCAAGAAGTGTCATCCTTTGCTGATCCATTTGGATTGCGACCAAATACTTGCGCAGTTCCAGTTTTTCCACTGATCTCTACTGGAAATCCAGCGAAGGAACCAGCAGCGGTTCCGCTTACTACTACTTCGCGGAGCGAGCCTTGTAGAAACTTAATTGTCTTTGGGGTTGCCGCAATAGTTCCAGTTTTTGTGGGCTCAATTGTTTTTATAACTGTTCCGTCAGTTTTAACAATCGCTCGCCCAATACTTGGTTGCCACAAAGTTCCGCCATTGGCGATCGCGGCATACATTTGCGTTAACTTCAGCGGAGTAACCAAAGTGTCACCTTGGCCAATCGAAAAGTTAACTGCGTCTCCAGCCCGCACTTTGTTGCCATCTAGACAATTCTCTTTTGCTAGCAATAACAAGAATTGGGTCTGCTGTGATTTTGCGGCTTTCTCGCGATAGTTGCAGTAGAAATCTTTATTGGCGTCATACCAACTCTGTTTCCAAGCTCGATCGGGTAACCGGCCAGCTGACTCTGAAGGTAGGTCAATGCCAGTTTTCTTATTTATGGCAAACCCATCGGCTGCCTTAAAGAAGTAATCCTTAGGGTTTTTAATAGGTGATAAGCCACCATCTCTTAGCCACTCATCGAATGAGATCTGATACCAAACAGTGTCACATGAGATCGCCATAAGATTCTTGAGCGACGAGGTCGCCTGAGCTTTGCTTTCGAAGTTATTGAAAACTCGGGTTCCTACTTTTACGGTGGCAGGACAGGAGTAAGTTTTTGTTAAGTCATAGCCAGCGTTAGCTGCAGCCATCATTGACACAACTTTAAAAGTTGAAGCTGGTGCAAAACGACCTTGTAGCGGTCTGGAAAGTGCGGGCACGCCATTAGTCTCGCTAAACAAAGCCTCTGCCTGCTTAACTGTCAAACCTTTTTCCCACATATTCGGGTCGTAGCTCGGATAAGAAGCCATCGCAATTATTCGCCCAGTCTTTACATCCATAACAACGGCAGCGCCAGAGTCTGCTTTAAACCCACTCGCGCGAGAACGAGCAACTGCATCAGCTAAGGCACTTTCGGCAGCAGCCTGCACCCGAACATCAAGACTAGTTACTAAGTGATCCCCAGGTACTGAACTGGTATTTTGGCCTTCACTGGTGATTGCTTCTTTTCGATCAACAATTACAGTTCTGATTCCAGGAATTCCACGTAAGAAAGAATCGTATTGAATCTCTAAACCGCTCTTACCGATTGATTCGCTGCGATAATAAATTTTGCCATTTGCGCCAGATAAGTCGGTATCTGTCAGCGGCCCCACGTAACCCAAAACATGAGCAGCATTTACATTAACAATGCCTGGATAATTACGAATCGCAATTGGCGTGGCATCAACACCAGGGAATTCATCTGGTCGCTCAACAACTTGAAGTGCGACATCAGCCTTGGCTTCTTTAGTGATCGGGATTGGTTGATAACGGGTACCTGTCCAGCAACCAGAGCGACTACCTACTTTGAGCTCGCCGCATAAACGAGTTTTTTGATAGACATCTTGATACTGCAATTTCAATAACTTGGCTAACTTCTTAAGTACTGCAACGCCTTTATCTGGCTGCTGATCAAGTGCTATTCGATCAATTGTTACCGCTAAACCAGTGCGATTTAGGGCTAATGGCACGCCTGAGGAATCTACGATCAGGCCTCGGGTTGCTGGGAAAATAGTGTCGCGGCTTTGAATGCTAAGTGCGGCTTCGCGATATTTGGGACCAGCTGCAACTTGTAGATAGAAGAGGCGACCAAAGAGCGCCATCAATAGAGAGACAATCATGATTTGAATAACGATCATGCTTAATCGGGTGCGTTGATTCATATCCGCATCCGACTGTCAAAAACTAAGTCATGTAACCAAGCCACGGCTGGTAATAACAACGGCGTTACAACCAGAGTCCAGGCTGCACTTCCGATAATCGTGATTAAAGTTTGCGCAAAACTAGTTGCGATACTTCCGAGTAAGAAACCAGAAACTAAATATGCGAATAAGACAACTACTTGTGCCAGGGTTACCATCAAAATCAAGCTCAATGGGTTGCCTCGCATATTTTCATCGCCATACGAGAAAAATGAAATCGCGTAGCTCATTAAAACTAAAATTAGTGTCCAGTGCCCTAAGGGGCCGCTAGTACTTGGCGATAAATCCAGCAATATACCTGCGCCAAATCCGACCGATGCTGCTACAACAGGCGTACTAAGCGCTGCCCAAATTAGCGCCAGAATCAAAAAGATTGAGAATCCCCCGGCTGGAAAACTAAGTTGGTTTACAACAGCTTCTTGCACAATAAAGAAAAAGGTGAAAATTGTCCCAGTGATGCCAAATCTTCTTAATAACATTTTTCTTTAGTTACCTGTTGGTGAGGCAGAAGGTGTTGGTGTCACAAAAACAGTGACTGTCGGAATTGGAGTTGGAACTGGCTTTGCTGGTATCAAAGAATCACGCGGATCAGCATTTGGGGCTCTAACAACAACTGAAACTACGCCTATCCCGCCAAAGTCCACAAAGTACTTAACCGTCGCACTTTGAGTAACCGCACCTGCAGCATTTGAAACTGCAGTTACTTGACCAACAGGCACACCAGGCACAAATGGTTGAGCATTGATACTGCCGCGAGCTAGCAAAATGTCGCCAACTTTGATCGTGGTCTGATTATCTAACAGCTCTAAATTCGCCGTACTTGAGCCTAATCCAGCCAAAATTCCGATCTGTTGCGACCCGGCAATGCGGACGCCGACTTTAAATGCTGGGTCAGTAGCTAGCATCACGATTGCTGAATTTGCGAAGACTTCTTTTACAACGCCAACCAAACCGTTGCCAGATATCACCGTCATGTTCTTCTTGATGCCATTGCCACTGCCTGCATCAATTGTGATTGTTCGTGTAAATGCCAAACTCGAACCTTGTGAAATAACTTTGGCGCTTACAACTTTAAAGCGGGCAGTACCGGCTAGATCAAGAATTGATTTAAGTTGTTCAATCTCGCCATCTTGGTTCTTACGCAAAATTAACTGTTCGCGTAATTTCTGATTCTGCTTGCGCAAATCTTCGATTTGATTACGAGTACGCCCAAGATGTGTGATGTCATTTACGAAATTCTTAACTGGAGTCAGCACCACATTGCCAGCACGCTGGAATGGCGAGAGTGCAGTCTGCGTACCGCTGCGCAATCCATCAAGAACATTGACGCCGCGCAGATCTAAGGTGATTAAAAATAGCGAAGAAACAATCAGAATTACTAAGAGCAGACGACCGCGGTTCTCGCCGCCGTTACGCATTTAGAAATTCCTATCGACGTGGCTCGGAGATCAAGACCTTTTCTAGGGCCTCAAACTCTTCGATGCACTTTCCGGAACCTTCAGCAACTGCATCGAGTGGACGCTCGGCAATATGAATTGGCATGCCAGTCTCTTTGCGCAGACGCTCATCAAGACCCTTAAGTAACGCACCGCCACCAGTTAGAACAATGCCGCGATCCATCAAGTCACTTGATAGTTCAGGTGGACATTTATCAAGTGTGCTCTTAACTGCGTTAACAATTGCGTTTACTGGCTCTTCGAGAGCTTTACGAATTTCAGCAGCTGATACAACAATTGTCTTTGGTAGACCTGTTGCTAAATCGCGACCACGAATTTCGGCATCTGGCTCACCTGGAAGTGGGTAAGCAGAACCAATCGCCATCTTGATTTCTTCAGCAGTGCGCTCGCCTAGTAATAGTGAGAATTCCTTCTTAACCCAAGTAATAATGGCTTGATCTAGCTCATCGCCACCTACGCGGATAGATAGAGCAACCACGATGCCGCCTAGTGAAATAACGGCTACTTCAGTTGTTCCGCCACCGATATCGACAACCATGTTGCCGGTTGGTTCGTGAATTGGCAGACCGGCACCGATCGCTGCAGCCATTGGTTCTTCAATGATGTAAACCTTGCGCGCACCAGCTGCGTAGCCTGCATCTTTAACTGCACGCTGTTCAACACCAGTGATACCTGATGGTACGCAAACCACAATACGTGGCTTAGCTAAGAAACGACGACGGTGAACTTTTTGAATGAAGTAACGCAACATACGTTCGGTTGTATCGAAATCTGCGATCACGCCATCTTTTAGTGGACGAATCGCCACGATGTTACTTGGGGTACGACCAATCATCTTCTTGGCTTCAAGGCCAACAGCTAAAATTCCACCAGTGTCTTGGTTGACTGCAACCACACTTGGCTCATTAAGCACAATGCCACGTCCACGCACATAAACCAAGGTGTTTGCAGTACCTAGGTCAACTGCCATATCGCGACCGATAAACGACATTCGATTAGCCATTTTTACTTCCCCCCGTTACCAAAGAAAATATTAATTTCGCGCGCAGCTGACTCTGGTGAATCAGATCCATGCACAATATTTTGTACAACTTTTGTTCCGGCATCGCGTGCTAAGTCACCGCGAATTGTTCCGGGTGCAGCAACAGTTGGATCTGTAACACCAGCCAGTGATCGGAAACCTTCGATGACGCGATTACCTTCGGCAACCATCGCAACGATTGGGCCAGATAACATAAATTCAACTAGCGGTTCGAAAAATGGTTTACCTTGATGCTCGGCGTAATGTTGTTCAAGAAGTGCACGATCAGCTTGCAACATTTTTAGTGCAGTAATTTGATATCCCTTAGCTTCGATGCGCGAAATTACTTCGCCAACTAAGGCGCGGCGCACGCCGTCGGGCTTGACCAGAATCAGAGTTTTTTCGATGCTCACGGGGGTGAGTCTATTAGGCATCTGGGGTTCGCGAAGCCAGCAGAGCAGCCCGGGCCGCCTCGCCCTTGCGGCCGACCAAAATCGCCGCGATCCATAACCCCGCAAAAATCAGGCCAATAATCAGGAAGGAATTGACCACTAAGCCAAATCCGAGCATCGCTGCCTGCAATAGCCAGCCCAGTACCCAGCCAACTCTGCGCTTGAGTAATCCAGGGGCTAGAAGCAAGGCGATCGCTACAGCTGCGCCGTAAATGATCGGTGCCCCATCTACATCCTTCATTGCGATTAAAAGTGCAAATCCGATTGAAAACGATTCCATTACTAAAACGGCTGAGGCTAAAACGCGCATTACTTTTTATACTTCCCGTTAATTATGGCGCGTGACTCACCGACAGTGATTACCGAACCTGTGATTAAAACTCCAACTGAATCATCACTTAGAGGTCGCTTAGCATCTTTGATTGCTTGATCAATTGCAGCAGCTAAGGATTCAATTGCAGTGACACGATCTTTGCCAAATATTTCAATTGCTAACTTTTCTAAGTTAGAGAGTTTCATGGCGCGTGGTGACGAATTAGAAGTGACAATAATTTCATTCATGATTGGTTCTAGCGCAAGCAAAATGCCTCGAACATCTTTGTCACCGAATGAAGCAACCACACCAATTACTTCATCGAAAGTGAACTCACTTTCAATTGTTTCGGCTAACGCTTTTGCACCGTGCGGATTATGAGCAGCATCTAGCAAAATAGTTGGATCGCGGTGAACTACTTCGCAGCGACCAGGCGAAGTAGCAGCTGCAAACCCAGCTCGAACCGCGTCATGATCTAGCGCTGTATCACCGAAGAACGCCTCAACTGCAACTAAC
>JBILXJ010000007.1:0-25595 GCA_044378655.1 Candidatus Planktophila sp.
GGAAGCCTTCAGTGTCGATCTGTAGTCCAACTTCTTGTGCCATCTCAAGAGTTAAGTCGTATGGGAAACCGTAGGTGTCGTGCAGTTTGAAAACTTCTTCGCCACCTAGAGTTGAAACTTTCTTAGCTTTCAACGCAGCTGCCGCTAAATCAAAAATTTGAGTTCCGCTCTTAAGGGTTTGCAAGAAACTCTCTTCTTCAGCAACCGATACTGCCAAAATACGATCTTGCGCTGCGACTAATTCTGGATACTGCGGTCCCATTGCTCCGATTGCAGCTCTAGTTAACTCGGAAATAATCGGATCGTGTGAACCAAGCAAGCGCATATTACGAATGGTGCGACGCATCATGCGACGCAAAACGTAGCCACGACCTTCGTTACCTGGTGTAACGCCGTCACCAATTAACATCGCCGAAGTACGCGCATGATCTGCAATAACTCTTAAAGAAATATCAGACTTCTCGGCCATGCCGTACTTAATGCCAGTGAGTGAACTAGCCATACTTAGTATCTGCATCGTCGTGTCGATCTCGTAGATATTCTCAACACCTTGTAACAATGCAGCGGTACGTTCTAAACCTAAACCGGTGTCTATGCTCTTTGCCGGTAGCTCACCTAAAATTGGGTAATCATCTTTGCTGGTGCCAGCACCGCGTTCATTCTGCATGAACACTAAGTTCCAGATTTCTAGATAACGATTTTCATCTGCAATCGGCCCACCTTCAGCGCCATAAGCTGGACCACGATCATAATAAATCTCAGAGCAAGGGCCGCATGGTCCAGGAACACCCATTGACCAGAAGTTATCTGCCATGCCGCGACGTTGAATTCGCTCTTTCGGTACGCCCATCTTGTGATGCCAGATATCAGCAGCTTCATCATCAGTATGAAAAACAGTTACCCATAATTTCTCTTCGGGAAAACCATAACCGCCTTGAGCAATTGGCTTAGTTAATAGTTCCCAGGCCAGAGCGATTGCACCTTCTTTAAAGTAATCACCGAAAGAGAAGTTGCCGCACATTTGAAAAAAGGATGCGTGGCGAGTTGTTTTACCAACCTCATCGATATCTAGAGTACGTACGCACTTCTGAACTGATGTTGCTCGTGCATAAGGCGGTGTGACTTCGCCCAAGAAAAACGGTTTGAACGGCACCATGCCTGCGTTGACCAAGAGCAGATTTGGATCGTCGGCAATTAATGAGGCCGATGGAACTACGGTGTGCTTTAAGCCTTGTTCATTCTCAGATTCGAAAAAGCGCAGCCAACGTGAACGTATCTCGGCAGATTCCACTGTTACTGATCACTCTGCCTTTGTCTTTTTAGTTTTACGCTTCTTTGAAGCACCGGCTGCACTCATTAGCGCGCCAGCGATTTTAAGAGCAGGACCACCTTTATCAACGAAACTAGAAGTTGCCTCAGATGCTTTGGTAGAGATATTTTCGACGTTCTTAGTTATTTTATTAAAGCTCTCAAGCGGACCATTTACCAGAGTTACAGTCTGAGTCACGCCGTCTATTAGCGGAACTGTCTCCTCGGTGATCGACTTAAGCGAAACTTTTGCCTCATCAATTAGGCGACCAAAACGAATAACGGCGTAGGCAACTGCCACAGCAATTGCAAATAGCGATACCGCACAAATGATTAAGGCAATTCCGCCTGCGCTCATGACATCCCTTTCAACTTCGATTAACTAAATCCTACCGCTTAGGCGTCGAACTACTTCTTTTCTGCTGCTTCAGGAACCCAATCAATTGCCGCTTCTTTGCGTTGAGCAGGTGTAATTGGAGTTGGTGCGCCAGTCAGCGGGTCGCCACCGGATGCAGTCTTAGGAAATGCGATGACTTCGCGGATTGATTCTGACCCACTAAGAAGTGCGCAAACCCGATCTAGGCCAAGTGCAATTCCACCGTGAGGCGGCGGGCCGTAGTTGAAGGCATCTAGCAAGAAACCGAACTTACTGTTGGCTTCCTCATCGGTTAAACCGATAACTTCAAAAACTTGCTTCTGAATATTGCGGTCGTGAATACGAATCGATCCGCCGCCTAGTTCAGTGCCGTTTAAAACAATGTCATATGCATAAGCGAGAGCTGATGCTGGATCGCTCTTAAATGTCGCTGCATATTCTGGTTTCGGCCCAGTAAATGGATGATGAACTGCAGTCCAGCCACCACCATCGGTTGGTTCGAACATTGGAGCATCTACCACCCAAAGAAATTCCCAGGCAGCTTCATTAATTAGATTGCAACGCTTACCGATTTCATTTCGAACTGCGCCTAGTAGATTTTGCGAAGCCACGCGCTCGCCCGCTGCAAAGAAAATTGCATCGCCATTTGCAGCTCCTGCGGCTGCAACTATTCCGGCTAACTCTTTCTCGGAAAGATTCTTAGCAACTGGACCGCCAAGCGTTCCATCAGAATTAACTAAAATGTAGGCAAGACCTTTAGCGCCACGTGCCTTAGCCCAGTCTTGCCAAGCATCTAGTTCGCGGCGAGGCGAGTCTGCTCCGCCAGGCATTACAACTGCGCCAACGTATGGCGCTTGGAATACTCGGAACGGTGTCTCGCTAAAGAAAGTAGTTAGCTCAACTAGTTTCTGACCAAAACGCAGATCCGGTTTATCTGAACCGTAATCAGCCATCGCATCGGCGTAAGTCATGCGCTTTAGTGGAAGTGGAATTTCGTAGTTAACGGTCTCGCGCCACACTGTCGAAACAATTTTTTCGGCGATAGCCAAAATATCTTCTTGGTCGATGAAAGACATTTCGATATCGAGTTGAGTGAACTCCGGTTGACGGTCTGCACGGAAATCTTCATCGCGGAAACAACGTGCAATTTGATAGTACTTTTCCATACCTGCAACCATTAAAAGTTGCTTGAACAACTGTGGTGATTGCGGCAACGCGTACCAAGAACCTGGTTGGAGGCGAACTGGAACTAAGAAGTCGCGCGCTCCTTCTGGCGTCGAACGAGTTAGGTATGGAGTTTCGATATCGAGAAATTCTTCGGAATCCATAACTCGGCGAATCGCTGCGGTAACTTTCGAACGCATGCGCAAATTTGCGGCCGGTTTTTCACGACGCAAATCTAAGTAACGGTACTTAAGGCGTACCTCCTCGGAAATATTTGCTTCGTCGCCACTATCAACTGGAAACGGCAGAGCGGCCGCTTCGCTGAGCACGATAACTTCATCGGCCATAATTTCGATTTCACCAGTAGCAACGTTGGCATTCTCATTTCCAGCTGGGCGTTCAGATACAACACCGGTGATCTTTAAACACCACTCAGCGCGCAACATGTTGGCAATAGCTTCATCGCGGATAACAACTTGCACCCAACCAGTGGCATCGCGGAAATCGATGAAGGCAACCCCGCCATGATCGCGGCGACGGGCAACCCAACCAGCCAACGTGATGGTTTGCCCAACTTGGCTCTTCCGGATTGTGCCTGCCCCGTGTGTACGGATCAATTTAGCTACCTAGCTTTCTTTAGTTCATTCTTCGGATCGTAAATCTGGTCCGACGCTTATTTCAAAGCGCTGGCTAAGGAGTCAAGTCTAACCGAGGTTGCAGTTCCGCTGCTCATCTCTTTTACTTCAACTAACCCACTAGTGATCTCTTCTCGGCGATTTTCATGGAAGTTTTGAGGGCACGATCGCCAAAAGCTAACTCGACTTTAAATCCGTTTGCTCGGAGTTCGGCTGCGTATTTCAAGGCGCTCGATTTAGCAGCCTCACCAATTGGAATAATAAATAAATCACTGACAAAAGTCTCGGGAATAACTACTCCTTCAGCCTCTACGGCAAGTAATGCACGATCTAAGCCGAGACCGAATCCGATACCGGTTATATCTTGGCCGCCGATTTCGCCCATGAGTCCGTCGTATCGCCCGCCACCGCCGATGCCGGATTGGGCACCAAGTAAGTCATGTACAAATTCAAAGGTAGTGCCGGTGTAGTAATCAAGACCGCGAACCATTCGGGGATTGATCGTGAAAGCAATGCCCATTGCAGTTAGATGGCGTTGCACCTCATCGAAATTAGCTTTCGATTCAGGCGATAAGTAGTCCAGAAGAATTGGAGCTTTAGCCATCAATTCTCGAACTTCATCGCGCTTATCATCAAATAATCGCAACGGATTTAACCTCGCTCGCTCTTTCGTTTCTTCATCCAACTCAAGAGCTGAAATGAATTTAACTAAATCAACTCTATGTGCGGCTCGTGAATCGGCATCACCGAGTGAGGTCATCTCTAAGCGATACTTTGATAAACCTAACTTCTTGAAACCCGCATCGGCAATCGCAATAATTTCAGCATCTAAAGCTGCATCGTGTGTGCCAATTGCCTCAACTCCGATGGAATAAAACTGGCGGTAGCGTCCTTTTTGTGGACGTTCCGCGCGAAAGAATGGACCGCAGTAATAAACTTTCGCGGGCAGTGAGCCACGATCTAGCCCGTGTTCATTGACGGCGCGAAGCGCACCTACTGTTCCCTCAGGACGAAGTGTTATCGAGCGTCCGCCGCGATCTTCGAAGGTGTACATCTCTTTGGAAACCACATCGGTTGATGCGCCAATGCGTGCAAACAAATCAGTGTCTTCGAAAACTGGCAGCTCGAGCAATTGATAGCCAGCCGAGCGAATAGTTTCTTCTAGAGTTGAACGTACCCACGCGAAAGCGTTACTTCGCGGCGGTACATACTCACTTACTCCCTTTGGTGCTTGAAACTTCATCATCTACTCGCTTTCGCAGCCTCAATCAAATATGGATTGTTCTTACGTTCATCACCAATCTTAGTTTCTGGTCCGTGACCGGGGAGCACTCTTATCTCATCGCTCAAAGTCAGTACTTTCTTGGTTAGAGTTTTTTGCATATCCGCACTTGACCCAGTTGGCAGATCGGTGCGCCCAATCGAGCCCGCGAATAACACATCACCACTTATCAAAGTTTGCTCATCTACTAAAAACATCAGCGAACCTCGGGTATGTCCTGGACTATGAATTGCCTTGATCTTCAAACCAACTAATTCAATTTCCTCGCCACTTTTGAACTCTTTCACTTCGCGAGGTTCACTAAAACTCATACCCGCTAAAGTTGCACCAAATTCAGGGCTCACTGCAGCTGCCGGATTGAGCAAAAGATTTCGATCTTCGCTATGTATATAGGCCGGAATTCCATACCCGTCACAAACGGGAACAATCGAGAAGGTATGGTCTAAGTGGCCGTGCGTTAAAAGCGTGGCTACTGGTTTCAACCGATGCTTACCTAATAACTCAGCTAACTCCATGGATACATCGGGCATACCTGGATCAATAACTATGCATTCAGAGCCCTCGCCTGTGGCCAAAACCCAACAGTTGGTGGCATACATTTGAGCCGGAAAGCCTGTAACTAGCATCGCTACCCCACCCTTCCACGCTCAATTTCGATAACTGCCATCTGGCCATTGGAAATACCCTAGGCGGACAGGGTACCTTTACCTTTCCAACCAACGACGTAGTGCGGCGATGATTTCGATCATTTTTGTACATCGTCACCCAAATGTTCCGCCATCTAACCATTAACCCAATAGCGAAGGCTCTACCGAGAAATTCTCCAGAGCTACCGCGCTGAAAGGATCCACCATGACCGAGAATCCAGTAACTCCAACCCAATCACCAGCAGTTGTATCTGCAGCTTCAGCACTTATTGGGGACCCGGCTCGATTCGGTCGCGTTGGCGAAGATGGCACTGTTTACGTAATTACTCCCGAAGGCGATAAGCCAGTTGGTTCATACCCTGGCAAAAGTAACGAAGAAGCACTTGCCTACTTCGTTCGCAAGTTTGAAGCGATTGCATCTGAAGTTGCTCTGCTCTCTGCTCGCATTAAGTCCGGTGCAATGGTTCCAGGGGATGCAACAACAGCCGTAATCAAACTGCGCGAACAAGTACGCGAACTAAATGGCGTAGGTGATCTAGCTGCTCTGGCTGTTGCAGTCGAACAACTTTCCCCACTCATTGAAGATCATCGCGGCGCTTATGAGGCCAAGAAAGCTGCCGAAGAAATTGCTAAGGCTGAGCGTTTAGCCCAAGTGTTAATAGAGAAAGAAAAGATTGTTGCTGAAGCAGAATCTCTAGCCGATTCAACGAGCTGGAAAGTAACGGGCGATCGTCTTAAGGCGCTTCTCGATGAGTGGAAGTCAGCCCCACGTTTAGATAAGAAGACCGATACCGATCTCTGGAAACGCTTCTCTTCTTCACGCAATAAATTTGATAAGCGTCGTCGTACACACTTTGCTTCCCTTGAAGAAGTTACTGCAGTTGTTTCCGAAGCTAAGAAGAAGTTGGTTGCCGAAGCTGAGTCTCTTGCTACTTCCACTGATTGGGTTGCTACAGCACGTCGTTTCAAAGCACTTATGGATGCTTGGAAAGCTGCTGGTCGCGGAAAGATGAGCGATGACACCAAACTTTGGGCACGATTTAAGGCTTCGCAAGATACTTTCTTTGCCGCGAAAAATGCTGATCTAGAAAAGCGCGAAGTTACTATGAGCGCGAATCTGGACAAGCGCAATGCGTTGATTATTGAGATCGAGAAGTTACTACCAATTACCGATTTAGCAGAGCAGAAGAAAGCGCTTCGCGAATTGCAGAATCAGTGGAGCAAGATCGGCATGACTGCTCGCGACAAGCGTGCTGCACTAGATGCGCGCCTAGAAGTAGTAGAGGCTGCGTACAAAGAAGCCGAAGCCACTATTTGGCGCAAGTCTGATCCAGCTGCCAAAGCCCGTGCTGCTGATGTAGTTCGTCAACTTTCTGAAGCGATCGCTAATTATGAGAAGGCTGCAGCTAAAGCAACCGCTGCCGGAAATGCTAAGAAAGCTCAAGAAGCTACTGATTCAGCGATTGCTCGCAAAGTGTGGCTAGCTGAAGCTGAAAAGAATTTAGCGGAGTTCAGCTAAAAACATTTAGCCGTTAATTATTGAAGGTGCGATAAACATCGTAAACACCTTCAATATTGCGAACTGCGCTTAGTACCGCATCCAAATGCGTAGCATCGGCCATTTCAAAAGTAAATCTTGAAATAGCTGTACGGTCTTTTGAGGTACTCACCGCAGCGCTGAGAATATTTACATGTTGTTCAGAGAGCGTGCGCGTTACATCGGCTAACAGCCTCGCTCGATCAAGCGCCTCTACTTGGATATTAACTAGGAAAACACTGGCTGCGCCAGCTAGCCACTTGACTGCAACAACTCGTTCGCTTTGATGCGTTTTGAGGTCAGCGGCATTTATGCAGTCACCACGATGGACAGATACGCCATTACCTTTAGTTATGAATCCCATAATTGAGTCGCCCGGCACTGGCGTACAACAGCGCGCTAATTTCACATAAACATCACCAATGCCAGCGACTTCGATCGAACTACTTGAACGTCTAGTTGTTTGCACTCCCGTTGGGAAAGTGGGAACGGTTGCTTCTGGGTGAGAGTCTTCCTCCCCCATCGAGGCAATCAATTTTTCAATGATTGAAGCTGATGAAACATGACCATCGCCCACTGCGCTATACAACGCAGAAATATCTGGATAGTGCAGTTCGTGTGAAAGTTCTAGCAAAGCATGACCCGCAAAAATCTTTTGCAGTGGCAAACCAGCTTTACGCATCTGACGCGCGATAGATTCGCGTCCGGCCTCAATCGCTTCTTCGCGACGTTCCTTGCTAAACCAAGCCTTAATCTTTGAACGCGCACGAGGACTCTTAACAAAATTCAGCCAGTCGCGACTTGGAGCAGCATGTTCACCCTTGTTTAATACGACTTCGACAACATCGCCGTTATTTAACTTAGATTCCAGGGGAACCAAGCGACCATTCACTTTTGCGCCAGCGCAACGATTACCCACATCGGTATGTACTGAATAGGCAAAGTCCACTGGCGTTGAACCACCTGGCAGTGCAACAACGCTGCCCTTTGGCGTAAATACGAAAACTTCTGGTGAACCTAAATCAAAACGTAATGAATCTAGGAACTCGGAAGGGTCTTCAGTCTCCTTCTGCCATTCGTGCAATTGACGCAGCCAAAGCATTTCCGGAGAAGAAGACTTTGCTTCGTCACCTTGCTTATATTTCCAGTGCGCTGCAATACCGAATTCAGCCCGTGAATGCATGTCGTAGGTGCGAATCTGAATCTCAATCGCTTTGCCATTTGGTCCGATTACGGTGGTGTGCAGCGATTGATAGAGATTGAATTTTGGCATTGCGATGTAATCTTTAAACCGACCAGGTACTGGTGACCAACGAGCATGGATTGCACCAAGAACCGCATAACAATCACGAACGTCCTCAACGAGTACACGGATACCAACTAAGTCGTAAATGTCATTAAAGTCGCGACCACGCACTACCATCTTTTGATAAACACTATAGAAATGTTTTTGTCGCCCAGTTACCGTGCACTTAACTCCATCAACCAAAAGATCTGACTTGACTGCCTCAATTACTTCGTTGGTCAGAGTAACTCGCGCGGGATTTCTCTCTGCAACCAGCCGAGAGATCTCTAAGAACTTCTTTGGTTCGAGTACCTCAAAACTTAAATCTTCAAGCTCCCACTTGATCGCATTCATTCCAAGCCTATGCGCAAGCGGCGCGTAGATATCTAGAGTTTCGCGAGCCTTACGCTCTGCGGATTCTGGTGAAACATATTTCCAGGTTCGTGCGTTATGTAAGCGATCGGCTAACTTGATCAAAAGCACACGGATGTCGCGAGACATCGCGACAATCATCTTTCGGACAGTTTCAGCTTCGGCAGTTGGGCCATAAGTTAATTTGTCTAACTTAGTGACGCCATCGACGAGCAGGGCAATCTCGTCACCGAAATCCTTACGCAATTGTGTTAACGAATAGCTGGTGTCTTCAACAGTGTCGTGCAGAAGGGCCGCAATGACTACCGCCTCGTTCAAACCAAACTCTGCCAAGATTGCAGCAACTGCCACAGGATGAGTTATGTACTCCTCACCTGATTTACGTAACTGGCCGGTGTGAGCCTCTTTGGCGACGAGAAAAGCGCGCTCAAGATTTGCTAATTTATCGTTTGGATGATGCTCCGTTAAAGCACTAACCACCGGTGCTAATAGAGTATCCATGATCGGATTCTAGTTAACAACACGGTGGTTAGTTACGTGAAAAACTGCCTTATTTTTTCTTGCCTTTACGCTTTGGTTGATTGCGAGGCCCGCGAGTTTCAACGGCATTTGTTACCGCTTCAACTGAGACTGACGCTACGCCGGCACGAGCATTTACGCGCTTGGCCAATGCGATCATTGCTGGTTCGCGCTCGCGTAGCCCGGATAGAACTTGTGGCGCGATGAATAATGATGAGTAAGTACCGATGGCAAGACCAATAAATAGAGCGAGTGAAAGATCTTTCAAAGTTCCAGCGCCAAGAAGTCCAGCACCCACGAACAAAATAGAACCTACTGGAAGCAGGGCGATAATTGATGTATTTAGTGATCGCACAATTGTCTGGTTGACTGCCAAGTTAGTCGCCTGTGAATAGGTTGACTTTCCAGTTGTGGTAATCGATCGAGTATTTTCACGAACTTTATCGAAAACGATAACAGTGTCGTAAAGCGAATATCCGAGAATCGTAAGGAATCCGATAACCGTCGCAGGTGTTACATCGAATCCGACTAGAGCGTAAATTCCAACAGTGATGATCACATCGTGCACAACCGCTGCAATTGCTGCGATTGCCATCTTAGGTTCAAAGGTCATCGCTAGATAAAGCATGATCGCAATCAAGAAAGCGATTAGACCGTATAAGGCTTTCTTGGTTATCTCTTTACCCCAAGAAGGACCAATGATTTGAGTATCAATGCTCTCTACATTTATTGCAAACTTGGCGGCTAGCGCATCTTCAACTGCATTTGATTGTGCAGTAGTAAGGGAACCCGTTTGAACACGAACTTTGTCGTTACCAACGGTTTGCACGATTACTTCAGAAGAAACGCCAGCAGATTCAACTGCAGAGCGAGCATCTTCAACAGTAGCTCCGGCTTTGGTCACTGTATAACTTGAGCCGCCTTTGAATTCGATGCCTAGGTGTAAACCCTGGAAGACAATTGTGCCGATTGAAATCGCAAGAAGCAGAGCTGAAACCGCATACCAACGTTTGCGGGTTGCGATAAATTCAAATGACTTTTCACCACTATAGAGACGTGCACCTAGCGTTGTTCCATGTGCCATTTCTTACGCCTCCATGCCTGTGTTAGATATTTGAACATTCTTGTTCTCTTCAATGCCAGAACTCTTCTTGGACAAACCTGAAAGCGGATGTCCGTTCGCGAAGAATTTCCATTTCGAAAGAATTGACATCATCGGTTTCGTAAACGCGAAGATCACAATTAAGTCGACCAAAGTAGTTAAACCTAGAGTGAAAGCAAATCCACGAACTCCGCCTACCGCTAAGAAGTAAAGCAGGACTGCGGCAATCAGAGAGACGAAGTCCGCAACCACGATAGTTCGGCGGGCACGAACCCAACCGGTTTCAACGGCAGTTCGTAGTGACTTGCCCTCGCGTAATTCATCTCGAATACGTTCAAAGTAAACGATAAAGGAGTCGGCAGTAATACCGATCGCAACGATAATTCCAGCGATACCAGCCAATGTGAGGGTGAAACCGATCCACTCGCCCAGCAGCAAAATCGAGAGCAGGATCAAACCAGCAGCGATAGCAAGTGAACCAACGGTTACTAAACCAAGTCCACGATAGTAAAGAACTGAGTAAAGAAGTACTAGCCCAAGACCTAAGCCACCAGCTAGCAGGCCTGCTGATAGTTGATCAGAACCAAGAGTTGGTGACACTTGCTGAACTTCGCCACGATCGAAGGCAAGAGGTAATGAACCGTACTTCAAAACATTTGCAAGATCTTGCGCTTCAACTTGCGTGAAGTTACCCGTGATCTGTGCACTGCCGCCACGGATAGCTTCATTGATCCTTGGGGCTGAAACGACAAGACCATCAAGAACGATAGCCACTTGATTTTGCGGTGCAGTTAATGAAACTACGCGAGCAGTTTGATCACCGAATGCTTTAGTGCCTTCGCCATTAAATGTCAGCGATACAAACCAATTTCCACCTGTTGTGGTGTCTACAGCTGCTGTTGCTTTAGATACCTGACGACCAAGAACTTCGGCTCCAGCCAAAATATATTTTGCGCCGCCATCGTTTGAACAAGCAAGGATCACATCGGTTGCAACATCAGCGCCAGTTCCTTGTCGATTCTCTGGATTGGTGCAATCAAGAGCTGCATAAAGCGCATTAAGTTCAGGGCTAATTCCGGCCGGTGGAGTAGCTGCCGCATCAGTCCCCGTAGTTGGAACGCCTGAAGTTTCAGCAAGCACTTGACGGAAACGTAGCTCGGCAGTTTGGCCAACTAGTTCGATAACGCGACGACCACTCTCACCAGGAACTGAGATCACGATCTGACGGTTAGTGCCTGAACCTTGGGACGCCACTTCACTTTCGGCAACACCAAGTGAATTTACGCGCTGTCTAATGATCGATACCGCTTGATCAATTGCTTCAGAAGTAACTTTGCCAGTCTCGCCCACGCCAATGCGCGGTTGCAAAGTGACGCTGGTTCCTCCACGTAGGTCTAAACCTAAGCGGACGGCAGTTGCACCTTGGATGAATACGGTGGCAATTAATAGGACAAAGGCACCGGCCAAGATCGCAAGTGTGCGACCTGGGCGACCAGTGCTCTTAACAGGTTTTGTAGGTGTTGACATAAGAGGTGAGTCTAGGCGTCATTTAGCGGTGTGTCGAAAAGCAAAGCAGCGCCCGCTGGGGCGACCTTGCCTAAATGTGACCACCCCAGAGGGGTAGCAACTCGACCGCGGGGGGTCCTTGCCATGAAGCCATTTCGAACTAAGAAAGGTTCAGCAACTGACTCAACTGTCTCAGTTTCCTCGCCCACGGCAATCGCCAAGGTGGAAAGACCGACCGGTCCCCCGCCAAATCGTTCAATCAAGGCCGTCAGCACGGATCGATCTAGGCGATCTAGCCCGGCGGCATCTACTTCATACATTTCAAGAGCGTCATTAGCATGTTCGAGCGATAACTTGTTGGAACCTTTAACTTGGGCATAATCGCGAACGCGGCGAAGCAGTCGATTAGCTATGCGAGGTGTTCCGCGTGAACGACTAGCAATTTGTTCAATTGCTTTCGCTTCAATTGCTAGACCGAGCAACACTGCAGATCGCGCGATGACTTGAGCTAACTCAGTTTCGGCATAGAAATCTAGTTGCGCCGTAAATCCAAAACGATCACGTAATGGGCTAGGCAATAATCCAGCTCGAGTTGTTGCACCAACTAATGTGAATCTTGGCAGCTCCAATGGAATTGCAGTTGCGCCAGGGCCTTTACCAACAACAACATCAACTCGGAAATCTTCCATTGCCAGGTATAGAAGTTCTTCGGCAGGTCGTGGCAATCGATGAATTTCATCAATGAAAAGGATTTCACCTTCCACTAACGAAGAAAGAATCGAAGCTAGATCACCTGCATGTGTAATTGCCGGCCCCGAAGAAATTCGAATTGGAGCTTGCATCTCAGCTGCCAGAATTAAAGCGAGAGTAGTTTTACCTAGGCCAGGTGGACCACTTAACAAGATGTGATCCGCACTTGTTCCACGATGTTTAGCAGCAGTTAATAGCACGCCAATTTGTTGACGAACCCGTTCTTGTCCGATGAACTCTTGCAAGTCTTTCGGGCGTAGTGCGCCTTCAGCTGCTGATTCATCTAATCCAACAACCGGTGAAATCAAGCGATCATCATTTTCCATTATTTACGACCGCCACTTTGCAAAGCTCTCTTTAGCAACTCGCTCATTTCTAATTCACTTGGATCAATTCCATCGCCCTGTAAATCATTGACCACCGAAGTAATTGCCCGATCAGAATCTTTAGGTGCAAAGCCCAACGAAATCAAGGCGTTAGTTAGTTGTTCTCGCCAAACTGGTTGGTGGGTGGCCACGCGTGCTCCATCGGAGAGGTCAGATAGTTTGCCTTTTAGCTCGAGAATCAAGCGCTGGGCTCCTTTTCGGCCGATACCAGGAACGCGTTCGATTGCTGCAATATTTTCAGTGGCGATTGCTCCGGCTAATTCATCGGGTGAAAGTGAACCCAGAATTGCTAACGCAACTTTAGGCCCGATGCCACTTACTGTTTGAACCTGTTCAAACAGTTGCTTTGATTCAGCGGTCAAGAATCCATAAAGCGTTAAAGAATCTTCACGAACAACCAAAGATGTATGAAAGGTGACGACGGTGCCTAGATTCAAATGTGCGGCGGCACTTTGGGTCAGATTAACCGACAGGCCAACCCCGCCAACTTCGACGACAGCACGATCTAGCGAGATAGCTTTTACCTCACCAGTAAGCGTGGCGATCATCTCTTGGTAGATCCTGTCTTCTTAAGTAGGGCTAAACGTTTTTTCTCTTTGGCAAGTGCATCGGCAATCTTCGTGTTACCGCCACCGCGCCAGATATGGCAGATGGCTAACGCTAATGCGTCAGCGCTATCAGCTGGCTTAGGAGCTGCATCTAATTTCAGAATATTTAGCACCATCTTACCTACCTGCGCTTTGTTAGCTCGGCCAGAGCCAGTTACGGCAGCTTTAACTTCGCTTGGAGTATGCATCACGACTTTAGTTTGATTCCGCGCCGCCAGCAAAAGTGCGATTCCGGCTGCTTGCGCTGTGCCCATAACAGTGCGCAGATTGTGTTGCGAGAAAACACGTTCGATTGCAATTACATCGGGTTTGAACTCGGTTATCCAAAGTTGAATCTCGCGCTCGAGTTGCAACAATCGCGCTTCCGTTGGATCTTCTGAAGAAGTCAGGATGACGCCTACGGCAACCATTTGTAACGGAGAGCCAATGGATCCTTCAACCACTCCAATACCGCAGCGGGTTAGACCCGGATCAATGCCTAGAACTCTCACCGACTAAGCCTAGATAGCAGCGTTAGATAGTTAGGCCAGACTCGCCATTACTTCATCAGAAACATCGAAGTTACTAAAGACGTTCTGTACATCATCTAGTTCTTCAATCGCATCAATTAACTCAAAAACTTTCGTAGCACCTTCGGCATCGAGCGGAATTGTCATGGACGGCAAGAATGACGAATCTGCGGATTCGTAATCGATACCAGCCGCTTGAAGCGCAGTTCGGACTGCAACCAGATCAGTCGCCTCACAAACTACTTCAAATGATTCGCCCAAGTCATTTACTTCTTCTGCACCTGCGTCAAGTACTGCTTCGAGAACTGAATCTTCAGTTAACTGCCCAACCTTATTCACGATGATCACGCCTTTACGATTGAACAAATATGCAACCGAACCCGGATCAGCCATGCTGCCCCCGTTGCGAGTAACTGCGACTCGCACTTCAGAAGCTGCGCGATTGCGATTATCAGATAAACATTCGATCATGATCGCCACACCATTAGGTCCGTAACCCTCATACATAATTGTCTGCCAATCGGCACCGCCTGATTCAAGGCCAGCGCCACGCTTAACTGCGCGTTCAATATTGTCCGCAGGCATTGAATTCTTTTTGGCTTTGGCTATTGCGTCAAAGAGTGTTGGGTTTCCGTCAACATCAGGGCCACCATTACGTGAGGCAACTTCGATCGCCTTAATTAACTTGGCAAAGTTCTTGGCACGACGACTATCGATAATTGCCTTCTTGTGCTTTGTCGTTGCCCATTTGGAATGGCCGGACATGATCTACCCCCTAGAAATTTCACTGTGATTACCAGTGAAAGTTATGTCGCTACTTTACCGCAGCCTTTTCCAAAGCCGGTCGTGCGACCGATTCGATAAAGAAGCGATGAATGCGATTGTCCCCCGTTAGCTCGGGATGAAAACTCGTAGCAAGTAACCCGCCCTGGCGAACTGCCACCGCGTGTTCAAAAGTTGCCAAAACTTCACCTGCTGGTCCAACTGATTCCACCCATGGGGCACGAATGAAAACTGCACGCACTGGCGGATTGGTGATTCCAGCGAATTCCAAATCAGTCTCGAATGAATCAACTTGTCGGCCGAATGCATTACGGCGAACTGTAATGTCGAGCCCGCCGAAGGTTTCCTGACCAACTGCTGCATCTAAAACGCGATCCGCCAGCAGAATCATTCCGGCACAAGAACCATAAACCGGCATTCCTGCAGAAATTCGAGCCTTGAGTGGGTCAAACATTTCGAAACTGCGAGCCAAGTTAGCAATGGCAGTTGATTCACCGCCCGGTAGAACCAGAGCGTCTACTTGAGCAAGTTCACTTGGGCGCCGAACTGTGCTGGCGCTAACACCGCATTCTTCAAGTGCAAGTAAGTGTTCGCGAAAATCGCCTTGCAGCGCCAGTACACCTACTCGCATTACTGAAAAAAACCTAAATTACCATCCGCGTTCAGCTAAGCGATGCGCAACTGGTAGATCGGCAACGTTAATGCCAACCATTGCATCACCCAAACCGCGCGAAACATCGGCTAATACTTTTGGATCATCAAAGAATGTTGTGGCCTTAACGCAAGCCGCAGCACGTAACGCTGGATCGCCAGATTTGAAAATACCGGAACCGATAAATACGCCATCTGCGCCCATCTGCATCATTAGCGCTGCGTCGGCTGGTGTTGCTATTCCGCCTGCAGTGAAAAGAACAACTGGCAGCTTGCCAGTTTGCGCAACTTCTTTAACTAAATCAAATGGTGCCTGCATATTCTTCGCAGCCACATAAAGCTCATCTTCGCGCAGCGAAGTTAATCGTCGAATCTCGCCACCGATTGAACGCATGTGTGTCATCGCGTTTGAAACATCGCCGGTACCAGCTTCACCCTTTGAGCGAATCATGGCCGCGCCTTCATTAATACGACGAAGTGCTTCGCCAAGATTTGTCGCGCCACAAACAAACGGAATCGTGAAATTCCACTTATCAATGTGGTTTTCATAATCAGTTGGTGTCAAGACTTCTGACTCATCGATGTAATCAACACCTAAGCTCTGCAAGATTTGCGCTTCGACAAAATGACCAATGCGAGCCTTTGCCATAACTGGAATCGATACTGCAGCTTTAATTTTTTCAATCATGTCTGGATCTGACATACGAGCAACGCCACCTTGCGCGCGAATATCAGCTGGAACTCGCTCTAGTGCCATAACTGCAACAGCACCTGATGCTTCAGCAATCTTTGCTTGCTCGGCGTTAACGACGTCCATGATTACGCCGCCCTTAAGCATCTCTGCCATGCCGCGCTTGACTCGTGCTGTTCCTACATTCTGGCTCATGCCGATGCTCCTAGTTAAGAATCTTGGCGAGGGATTAGCTCGCGATCAGGGTGCTTACTCTACTTTGAAAGAGCTGGGGTTGGCGCGGTGAGCGTGAACTCTGGCTTTTGATCAGTCAAAGCCACCCAGATTGACCCCGGTGCAAACTTGATCTCAGTCCCATCTACCAAAGTCCAGGAAGTTCCGGCTTCGACGCTCGGCCTGCTCCAGTTAGCCTTAAACGAACGACCGTCTCGCAAGATATAGCCAGTTCCGGTTCCAACCGTTTCAGACAGAGGCGTGTAACCACCATCGGCGCTTCGGTAGATCGAATCCGACATTTCGACATCTTGGATAACAAAGGTGCTTGCGCCTAATTGTTTTCCACTAGCCGCGAAATTTGCAACGCCAGAATTACTTAAAAACCAACGCTTTTCGCTCTTAGACCAAGTCGCTTCATATTTTGAAGCCGGCCAACTAACTTTTACCGAATCAATAGCGACGCCACCAGTTGGCGCTTCACCAAAACTCCAACCTACAGATTTCGAAAGCGCTATCTCACGTCCATCGTTGTTAACTTTTTCAAGAAGCAAATCAGCACGTAGGACCATGTCATACGGAGCTGGTCTGGCTGAATCGCGAGTATAAATTGTCGGTGATTGACGCTGAGCGCCGTAATCCCAAAGATTTGAATTAGCAATCACACTGAGCATTGCTCGCTGCGCACCGCTGTAAGCAAAAACAACTTTGCCGTATTGCGACAAAATATCGATATCTGAAATTCGAGCGCTACGAACCGGACCGATCTTTTGTGGAATCACCGAAGAAAAAATCGCTGCCAAACGTGTGAGTCCACCTTCTACTTGCTCGATGTAAACCAGATCGGCATCCTCTATCCCAATTTGCGGACGCGCTGAAGAAGTATCGTCAATCTTGACCGCCAAAATCGGGCCGTCAACACCAACTCGACCACTAATTGAGTTGTAGGTAACTTCTTTGACTTCATCAGAAGTGGTGACATCACTTGTGCAAGCGGTTAGCACTGCCGAAGCAACAACAAGTGTGAAAATTAATCTAGATCGCATCGGCTTCAAATTCATAAGTTACAGGCAACGGCGAAGTACCCGCTAATCGAAATAATCTAAACACTAACTTCCCTCGAATCAATTGCGTGCGAGTGACTGATTCTACGTGAATAGAAATCGCAACCTTAATTTTATCGGTCAATTGTTCTAGTTCTACTAACAGCGCTTGATCTGACTTAGCCACAATACTTTCGCGCTCAGCCAGCATCATTCCTAGCGCCCCGGATAAAACGCTTTCCGCGCTGGAACGATCTTCAATATCCGCACTACGTGCTTGGTAAGCGCTAGCAGTTAACAGCAGTGATGTGGCCGGATCAGTTATTGCACTTCTGGCAACTTCGAGAGCGATGGCCGCGCGACGCTGAAGCAGAGAGTCAAGAGTTGCCCAGCTGGTTTCTACTCGATGGTGCAAGCGATCTAATCGCCCCGCCGAAAAGCTTAAGTACCAAAATATCAGCACAGCGAGACCAGCGAAAAGAAGAAAGTTCTTCATGACTAATCCCTTCCGAGAAATCTCGTCCAGGGACGATTGTCTGAAGTTAGCGAAACTTTGCGTCCACTCACCATAGCCAGTTCATAGACTTCGAAGATTTCTTCGCCCACTTGGCTCCAATCAAATCTTTGCGCGTGAACAGCACCAGCTGCCGCTAAATCTTTACGTTTTGAATCATCACGCACAAGATCAATTATCACTTTAGCTAAACTTTCGGAATTCTCTGACTCAAACAAAGCTCCGAATTCGCCATTACCTAATACGTCGGCGAATGCTGGAATGTCACTTGCAACAACTGCCGCTCCCCCGGCCATCGCCTCAGCCAGAATAATTCCAAACGATTCTCCGCCAGTGTTAGGTGCGATATAAAGTGAAACACTGGCCAGAAAATCAGTTTTATCGCTTTCACTAATCTTGCCTAAGAACTCAACGCGGTTTCTAAGTTGCGGATCAACTTTCTCCAACACTTCTTCGCTATCTCCAGGACCCGCAATGAGAACGCGAATGTCTGGAATAAAGCGTGAAATTATCGGCAACGCATCTAGTAGGACAGGTAATCCTTTGCGATCTTCTTCAAAGCGACCAAGGAACCCAATTGTGTTTCCTGTCCATTCGGAACGCGATGAGCCATCACGGTAGTTATCCGCATAAATGCCGTTAGGAATAACTATCGCATCGGTCTCAAGGTGCGCCGTGAGCGTTAAACGCGCTGATTCGCTAACTGCAATTCGAGCAGAGAGTTTTTCAATAACTGGCTCAAGAATCGGACCGATTGCCACAATAGCTTTTTGATACTTGGCTGCTGCGTGAAAAGTACCGACCATGGCACCTTCGCCCGCCCAACATGCCAGCAGCGACAGCGAAGGTATTGCTGGCTCATGCAAGTGCAATAAATCAAAGTCGCCATCATTGATCCAACTGCGCACGCGGCTATTTGCACCTACTCCAAAAAGAACTCGCGCCACCGCGCCGTTATATGGAATCGAAACTGCGCGACCGGCGCTCACAACATACTCGGGCAAATCAGCACTCTCAGTTGCCGGTGCAAGCACTTCGACATGATGGCCATTATTTAGAAGAAACTCAGCGAGATCGCGAATGTGGTTTTGAACGCCACCTGGAACATCCCAACTGTAGGGACAGACTATTCCAATTCTCAGTTTGCGATTAATCATGGTCGCTCCACGAAATCACGATCTACCCAGATGCGTTGCAACATATGCCAGTCCTCGGGGTGCTGTTGTATTCCGGAGGCAAAATTGTCAGCACACAACTGCACGGTCTTTGCTACTTGTTCGCTTTCAGAAGCACCGCTTGCAATCTCGACCTTACGGAAATCGATGTGGATTCCGTTTGGTGTATATGAAACATAAGCGGTGATTAAATCTGCGCCAGTTCGAATTGCTAATAACGCAGGCCCTGCCGGCATTCGCGCAGTTCCGTCAAAAAAATTTACATCAATTCCACTACGCGAAAGATCTCGATCTGCGACCAAGGCAACGAGCTTGCCCTCGCGCAATCTGCTGGCCAGAGTTCCCATAACACGGCCATCAAGTGGCAGGGCTTCCATGCCTATTGCTTGGCGATATTCCAGAAATTTCCTAAATAGTCGTTCTGGTTTTAGTCGCTCAACGACTGTAACGAGCGGAATTCCCTGACTGCAGAAGAACGACCCGGCATGATCCCAGTTGCCCGCGTGGGGCAACGCGACTACGACACCACGTTTACTGCGCACTGGTTCGAGCAGAAGTTCTACATCATTTACGGTGACAGTTGATTGAATCCTGTGAGTATCCCAATCTGGTGAACGAAAAGTGTCGCACCAGTAACGCAAATAGGAACGCATGCCCGCCTGAGAAAGATTTCGCAATTCATCATCTGAAAGTTCGGGAGCCACTCGGCGCAAATTACTTTCTAACCTAAGAAAATTCTTGCCCTTTTTAGAGCTGGCGCGGTCAGCCACAAACTCAAACAAACGATAAGCAGCTCGCTCAGGCAGCCATCGAACAATGCGCCAACCGGCAAAGTAAGCAACTGCTGATAAATCCTCGACCTTCATTATCTGGTTGCTTTCCAGACTATTCGCATACGTTGCAAAACAGTAAACACACTGGCAAGTGCTAAAGCCCAAACGCCGATGGCCAGAATGTAACTAACACCTAAGCCAGTAAAACCAATTGCAGTTAAGAGAATAACTAATCGCTCGGTGCGTTCAGCGAAGCCACCTTTGCATTCAATCTGCAGACTTTCAGCTTTGGCCCGAATATAAGAAACTAAGAAACCAGCGACAATCGAGACTAGCAAGAGATATGAAAGCGGATCGTCTTTTCTGGCTAAATAGATAAGTAAACCCATCGCAATGGCCGAATCTGTAACCCGGTCAATCGTCGAATCTAAAAATCCACCCCATTTGCTGGGTCCTTGTGCCGAAAGGCGCGCCATAGTTCCGTCGAAGAGATCGCTCAGGGCTAAGCAACAAATAGCAACAGTGCCCCCAAATAAATGTCCATTTGGATATGCGATCAATGATGTAGCGATAACACCAATTGCACCAATAGTTGTTACTGAATTAGGTGTTAAGCCGATGCGCAGCATGCCTCGCGCGGCTGGTGAGATCATGCGCACCACCGCGGGCTTGAAAATGTCACTAATCATCGTGTCCCATCGTAGGCTGTAGACATGAGTTCAACTAACTTACGCGTCCATATCTACGGGCACGAAAGCGCTTTTTTGACCGAGGTTGCCGCTCAATTCGGGGCCACTGTCAGTGCTTCCAGTGAAGTTGAATCTGATTTAGCGATCTTTGCAATCAACCCAAATACCGGCATCTCCCCCGAGTCCATTGCAATCTGGGAATCTCTGGATGATTACCTGATGCCAAGGCTGATCGTGGTAACAGGTCTAACTGGTAACGATGGTGATTTCGATGATGCGGTGATGCTGGCCAACCGCGTATTTGAAAAGTGCGTTACTCCATATTTAGTTTTACATGATGATGCCGGTACACCTTGTGCGCTGATCTCATTGGCAGATTTGAAGATTACTAATTATCAAGATGGATCATCAATGGAGATCGAAAGCGCTGATGAACATAAAACTTTAGTGAGTGAATTTCGTGACGAGTACTTAATCGCTATCGATCAAATGGGTCCTGATGCTTTTGCAGCTGGACTTTTATTTCCGGCGATTCCGCTCGACTTCAAAACCGGACTTGGCATTAAGGAAGTAAATAGTTATATCACTCAACTTTAATTACCAAGCCGCCGCAATTAAAACGCGGGATTGGCTGAGCAATTGTGGCAAGACTTTGGTCTGACCAATAATTGGCATAAAGTTCGCGTCGCCCGACCAGCGCGGAACTATATGTTGGTGAATATGTGCCGCAACTCCAGCTCCAGAAATTGCACCTTGATTCATTCCTAAGTTAAATCCGGCTGGTGCGCTAACTTTGCGTAAAGTGGACATGGCATGCGCAGTAAGTTCACTAATTTCGTTTCGTTCTGAATCAGTCAGATCGGTTAGATCTGCAACATGACGGTATGCGCAAACTAATAAATGGCCGGCGTTGTATGGATACAGATTCATAACCACGTAGGCCTCGTGGCCGCGCGCAACGATCAAACCGTCTTGATCGCTTAACGTTGGAATTCGACAGAACGGGCACTCAATCTCATTGCCTGGCAATGGCCGGTTATCACCAGTTAAATACTCCATGCGATGTGGCGCCCACAATCGTTGCCAAGCATCAGGAATTCCAGCTCCGCCGAGCAGTTCAGACATAACTAAACCTGGGTGCGTTCGGCGACGATCTTCTTAATTTCAGCAATCGCATCAGCTACAGGAATACCGTTCTTCTGTTCGCCATTGCGATAGCGGAACGAAACCGCCCCGGCGTTTTGATCCTCTTCGCCAGCAATAACCATAAAAGGAATCTTAGACATCTGGGCGTTGCGAACTTTCTTCTGCATGCGATCATCTGACGCGTCGAGTTCAACGCGCAATCCTGCTTTGCGCATTTGCGTGATTACCTCAGAAAGATAAGGAGTAAATGCTTCGGCAACTGGAATACCAATTGCTTGAACTGGCGCTAACCATGGCGGAAAAGCACCGGCGTAATGTTCGGTGAGAACTCCAAAGAAGCGCTCGATCGAACCAAATAGCGCACGGTGAATCATTACCGGACGTGAACGAGAACCATCGCTATCTGCATACTCAAGTTCAAACCGTTGTGGCAATTGGAAATCAACTTGAATCGTAGACATTTGCCAAGTGCGCCCGATGGCATCTTTTGCTTGAACTGAAATCTTTGGTCCGTAGAACGCTGCGCCGCCCTCATCTAAAACAAGATCAAGACCTTGCAGTGTTGCCGCTTGTCGAAGTGCTTCGGTAGCTGCCACCCATTCGGCATCTTCACCAACAGATTTCTCTGGGTTGCGCGTAGATAGTTCTAGATAGAAATCGTTGAGTCCGTAATCACGTAATAGGTTAAGCACAAAAGTAAGCAATGAATCGAGCTCGCCAGGCATCTGCTCTGCGGTGCAATAGATATGTGCATCATCTTGTGTGAAACCACGAGCACGAGTGATTCCATGTAATACGCCCGACTTTTCGTAACGGTAAACAGTTCCGAATTCGAATAATCGAAGCGGTAGTTCGCGGTATGAACGCTGGCGTGACTTGTAAATCAAGTTGTGAAATGGGCAGTTCATCGGCTTCATGTAGTACTTCTGACCAGGGCGCTTTATGGTGCCATCAGCGTGTAGCTCTTCGTCCATAATCATTGGTGGATACATGCCGTCGGCGTACCAATCAAGGTGGCCGGAAGTCTCAAAAAGCGCTGACTTAGTTATGTGTGGCGAATAAACAAACTCATAACCTTCATCTTCGTGACGAATGCGCGAATAATCTTCCATCGCCCGGCGAATAATGCCGCCCTTAGGGTGGAAAACAGCTAAACCAGAACCGATTTCTTCGGGAAAACTAAATAAATCTAACTCAGCACCTAAGCGTCGATGATCGCGCTTTTCAGCCTCTAGCAAAAGTTCGAGGTAGGCGTTTAGCGCATCAACACTTGGCCAAGCGGTGCCATAAATGCGCTGCAGCATTGGATTCTTTTCTGAACCACGCCAATAGGCACCTGCACTTCGCATCAATTTAAAAGCTGGAATGTGTTTTGTAGATGGCAGATGTGGACCTCGGCAAAGATCTGACCAAACTGGTTGCCCGTCGCGCCCTAAGTTGTCATAGATCGTTAACTCATGCCCGCCTACTTCAACCAAACTTTCATCACTTGAGCCACCCTTAATACCGATTAATTCGCACTTGTATGGCTCTTTGGCTAACTCAACTAGTGCGTCAGTTTCATTAGTTACGCGGCGCTTAAATCGTTGTCCTTCTTTGACGATCTTGCGCATTGCGCTTTCAATTTTTTCGAGTGACTCAGGGGTAAATGGATCTTGCGGATCAAAGTCATAATAGAAACCATCGGTAATTGGTGGCCCGATACCTAATTTAGCTTCAGGATAAATCTGTTGCACTGCTTGCGCCATAACGTGCGCTGTTGAGTGACGAAGAACCTTTAGGCCATCCTCGGAATCAATAGCTACTGATTCAATAACGTCGCCATCGGAAAGGTCAGTCCAGAGATCTCGAAGTTCGCCATTGATGCGACAGACGACTACTTCTTTTCGTTCTCCAAAGATCTGAGTAGGTCGTTGGTCGGCTGCAATTGTCGTTGCCACGCCATCTACCGTGATCTTAAGTTCAGACATATCCCTAGCCTACCGAAGTCGCCAATGCAGTTGCTGCAAATCGAGAGCGCATTTGCTCACTCTCTTTCGAAATCTGCAGACTTCGGCCCTCTATTTCGGCTATCGGCTGTGCGATTTTAAGACTCGAAACCACGAATCCGTTAGTGATTAGCGGCAATTCATCTGCATGGATCCGCCTCACTAGTACGCCATTTTTCTCAATTAGCAATGCGCGCATTACGCCGGGCAAAACCCCTTCACTCAGTGGCGGAGTAACCCAACTTCCGTTCATTTGAACGACCAGATTTGCGATTGAAGTTTCCGATAAGTAGCCCTGGCTATTGATCTGCAAGAAATCATCAAAGCCCGCATTTTGTGCTTCTTTGAGAAGCTGCAAATTTTGGTCATATGGATAGCGTTTTTCCACAATTCCGTTGCTTGCAAAAGCGTGATCGCGAATTCCTAAAATAGCTGGCTTAGTTAGCTCAAAATATTCCTGATGCGTAACACACAAACTGCCATCATCACCGAAAAGGATTCGTAGTCGGCCAATTGCAAATTGATTTGCTGCGATAACTTCGGCAACTGCCCGTCTGATCAATTCTTCGCCTGGAAACGGATGGTCATTGCGGCGCGCTGTATTTAGAGCCCGTCGCATGTGTCGCGATAAAGCCCATGGTTGGCCGGCAACGGTCTTGACTGTTTCAAATGTTCCAGAACCTGTTGGCCAACCCGATGCATCAAGGCTGGCTGCTTCGTAACTCAATAATTTCCCGTCTAGCCAAGCTAACTGACTCATAACTCGCCACCAACTATTGAAATAAGTCGTTCAGCTTTTAATTGCGTTTCTTCCCACTCAGCTTGCGCATCACTATTCCAAGTTATTCCCGCGCCAGTACCAAAGTGAATGAACAAAGCCTCACGCCAGAAAGTTCTAATTGCCACTGATAACACTGCCTGATCGCCATGCACCCAACCCATTACGCCACAATAAGTACTTCGTGGAGTTTGTTCATTTTCCACAATTATTCGCTTAGCTGCACTCTTTGGTGCACCACTTATTGATCCAGCGGGTAAGAGCGCTGCAAAGATTTCAGACCAACTAATTCCTTCACGCAACTTTCCAGTTACATCTGACACAAGGTGGCTTAACCCTGGGTGTTCTTCATCTCGCAAGAGATCAGGAACAGCGATGCTGCCCGGAATGCAAATTTGACCTAGATCATTGCGCATCAGATCAACGATCATCACATTCTCGGCGCGATCTTTGGTTCCAAATTTTTCAGTTGCAGATCGCTTGGTTCCTTTAATCGGTGAGGTCTTAAGTTCATCACAATTGCGAGTCAGAAATAACTCGGGTGACGCCGATGCAATCTCAATGTCACCGTATTTCAGATAACTGGCAAACGGGGCAGGATTCGCCGCCAAGATATTTGCGAATGCCAAGTCGAGTCGTGCATTTGATTTGATACTTAATCTGCGACAAGCATTTACTTGATAAACGCCACCATTAGCTATCTCGTCACGAATCTTTTCGACGTATTGCATGTACTCACTTTGCGAAGTGTCACTCTCCCACTGGCCGCTTACTTCTGGTTTCGAACTACTTGGCGGAAATTCTGCAGTGCTGATCGAAGCGAACTTAGCTGCTCGAAAATCGCCTTCATACGTTGTGCTAATCGCCCAGAAACCACCATCGGCTAAACAGGCCGGATCATCACTTACCTGAACTAAATCCCATGCCAATACCCCGCCCATCCAAAATTGGGGCAGATCTGCCAGGGACTCTGAGTTCACGCGCTAACCGTATGACCCCTTTGGCAGTTACGCCTGAATTAGGATAGATTTCGCCCTCTGCTGGTGTGAGTTTCTCAAAACTCGACTAGCTAGATTCAAATGCGGACGTAGCGCAGCTGGTAGCGCGGAACCTTGCCAAGGTTCAGGTCGCGGGTTCGAACCCCGTCGTCCGCTCGGATATACGG
>JBILXJ010000008.1:0-24671 GCA_044378655.1 Candidatus Planktophila sp.
CATAAAGACCTTGTGCTGGTGGAAACTCTTTTGGGATTGCCATTAGGTTGTCGCCAGATCCTTTGCTACTAGTTGTCTTGTGCCGCTTAATTCACGGGACAACTTTGGCCCTGGTCGTACTGTTTCTCGCTCTTCGAGAAGAGTAAGGGTAGCAATCTAGCCCCCGAAAAGGTAAGCCTGTTCCGATTTAAAGCAAGGGAAATGATGTGATCTACGTCGGCAGAGTTCGCCCTAGACGCTGTATCACTGGCTAGTTAGATTCCACTTAGATGAGCAAAATGGCCAATACCGGCAGTAATTGCCATACCTAAGCAGCCGCCAATCATCACGCGCACGGTTGGTTTCATAACAGCTGCCCCAGATGTGCGAGCACTAATTAGACCAGTCGCGAAAAGTCCGACTAGCGTGAAAGTAACGATGCTCACCGCTACTGCCCCAGCAGTTGGTGCAAATGCTCCAGCAAAAGGAATTAGTCCGCCCATTGTGAAACTGAGCGCCGAGGCAACTGCTGCTTGAACTGGGCGCGCCTTAGTACTTTCGAATTGACCTAGCTCATCACGTAGATGTGCTTCAAGCGGATCTTTGGCATGCATCTGCTCGACAACTTCGCGCGCTAATTCGCGGGTTAGGCCACGGTTAACATAAATCTCAACGAGTTCAAGAAATTCACCCTCTGGGTCAACTGCCAAATGTTCAATCTCAAGCAAGCGATCAGACTCTTCGACATCGTTCTGTGCGCGAACTGAAACATATTCACCGACAGCCATGGACATAGCTCCTGCTGAAATGCCAGCTATTCCAGCGGTGATTAAAAAACTATCGTTTACACGAGCTGCGGCTAAACCAATCATTAGCGATGCAGTTGAAACCAAACCATCGTTTGCACCAAGTACGGCGGCGCGCAACCAGCCAGCACGATGAGAACGGTGCTGTAAGTTTCTTTGGTAAACATCCTCTAACGCCATATTTGGATACTACCCGATCTGATCTGATTTAGGCTTTGCGAAACGAAATGCCGCGATGCACGCTAGTACTCCAACGACTAGTGCCGTCCATAAATTAACCCGTAACCCTAAGACTGTGTTTGCATCATCAATGCGTAGCGATTCGATGGCGAATCTGCCTACGCAATAAAGCGCTACATAGATCGCAAAGCCTTGACCGGCTCTTAGTTTTGACGTTAGCCAAATCAATAGCGCTGCAACTAATAAGCACCAAATCGCTTCATAGAGAAAAGTTGGATGAAAAGTTTCATATTTCAGATATCCGATAGGTCTTTTAGAAAGTGGAATCTCAAGTGACCAAGGCCCGGAAAATGGACGGCCAAAAAGTTCACCATTAAACCAATTTCCGATTCGCCCAATTGCTTGCGCAATCAGAATTCCAGGCGCTAGGGCATCTAGAAATAACCGAAAACTTGGTAGCTCTAAACCTTTGGCACGCTTGCGATAACCAAACCAAGCAGCGAGTGCGCCTAATGAGATAGCGCCCCAAATACCGAGGCCGCCTTCATAGATCTTGAGTGCATCAATGGGATTTCCATTTTCGCCAAAGTATGGCGCAGGTGAGGAAATAACATGATAGATCCGCCCACCGATGATTCCGGCTGGAACTGCGTAAATCGCTACGTCGGCAACTACTCCGATTGATTGCTCGCTGTTATTTGCAAATGCGCGGTATCGCTTATTGCCTAACCAGATCGCAACAGCAACGCCAATAATTATGCATAACGCATAGTAATGAACAGTAAGCGGCCCAATTCCGATCGCCGAATTACTTGGCGTAGGAATTGAGGAGAGCATAAATTAGCCTGCGATTGCTTTAGCAAATGCCTCAGCATTGAAGTATTCAGTATTACGGTCAAGCTCTTTACCGTTTACAAATACCGTTGGGGTCGAATTAACGTTTGCTTTTGCCCCAGCTTCGGCAACATTTCTAACCCAGTCAGAATATCCACCATTATCAACACAAGTTGCGAACTCAGGTGAAGTAATTCCGATTGCAGCTCCAATGCTCTTTAAGAATGTGGCATCAATTGCACCCGCATTTTCAGCCGGTTGATTTGCGTAGAAAGCTTTATGGAAAGCTAAGAATTTATCTTGATCGGCTGCACATGCTGATGCGTTAGCGGCCAAAATTGATTCAGTTCCGAGGAACGAAAGAACGTGATAAACGACTTTAGCTTTCTTCTCTTCAATGGCTTTTTCTAAAGTCATACCGTTGATGGCTTCAAAGCGAGCGCAAACTGGGCATTGGAAATCTTCGTAGATATCAATCGTTGGCACATTTGGAACATCTGCGTTAAATACGATTCCATAACCATCGGCTTTAGATACGCTCGAAGGAATTGCAGCGGTTTCAGATCCTTTTGACCCGAAGTATGAGAAGGCAGCTCCAACAACTACAACCAAGGCAACCATTGCGATTACCAAATTGCGAGTGAACTTATCTCCACCAGATGAACTAGTTGCCATTTTCTTGCACTCCTTCAGTCTTCGTTAATTTTTCTAATGCAAACCGTGTCACAGGGTAGCGAACTAAATATAAAGCCAACAATGCCAAGCCAGAATCCCGCAGAATTTCGCTCAAATACTTAGTTTCGCCTGGGTCAACTGTGCCGCCACCACCGAAACAGCCACAATCGATAGATAGGCCACGGGCCCAGGCCTGAGAAATTGCTGCGATAAACAGAACCATCAAGACGCCACCTGCGATTGCCGAAAATCTGACGGCGATTCCTAGAACCAAAAGGACTCCGAGACCAACTTCGGCCCAAGGCAAAGCAATTCCGAGGACGTTGGCTAACCAGATCGGAAGCACTTCATATGCGCGCACTGACATCTGTGATTTTGCGGGAGTGAAAATTTTTAGCCAACCAGCTGCGAAAAGTACGCCGCCTAAAACTAAGCGAGATAACAATCCAAACCAAGATCCGTACTTACTGCTGGCAAACTTTTCAATAAAGTTAAGAATCATCTTCCCTCGCGAACGCCTTTAGCGAGTTCGCTGGCCAAGTGCGCCACTGCAGTTAGTGCGCTTTCTTCATCGGGGGCATCCTGAATTGCCTTAATAAAAGCTGATCCAACAATTACGCCATCGGCAAAGGCTGCAACTTCTTTAGCTTGCTCGCGATTGGAAACACCAAGGCCGACACTGATTGGCTTATCGGTGACTTCACGTAAGCGCGCAACTAATTCGCCAGCGCCACTTGAAATTCCAGATCGCGCACCTGTCACGCCCATCAAACTTGCGGCATAAATAAATCCGCCGCATTGATCAGTTACTTTCACTAATCGCTCAGGCTTAGTACTCGGTGCAACTACATAAATTGGATTTATCGAACTGGTGTTTACGGCAGCTCGCCATTCCTCAGATTCTTCAATAGTTAAATCAGGTGTAATAACCCCAGAGCCGCCATTGTCAGCAATTGATTGGGCAAACTTTGCTGCGCCATATCTTTCAATTGGATTCCAGTACGTCATTACAACGGCTGCAACACCTTGATCAGTTGCATGCTTAAGAGCTGCAAAAACTTCAGTTACGCCTGTGCCATTTTCGAGCGCTTGAGTTGCCGCCGCTTGAATAGTTGGGCCATCCATCACTGGATCGCTATATGGGTAACCAATTTCAATCGCATCTACCCCAGCCTTGGCCAGTGTTTCAATTACTTTGTGGCACCCAGCCTGAGTTGGAAAACCCGCCGGAATATAAGCAATTAGCGCTGCCCGATTTTCGGCCCGAGTTTTTACAAATAACTGATCAAGAGCGGTGTTAGCGCTCACTAAAGTGGAATCCCGAAATAGTTAGCCGCAGTCTGAACATCTTTGTCGCCGCGACCAGAAAGATTAATTAGCAGCGTTGCATTAGGGCCGAGTTCATTACCAATTTGGATCGCACCAGCCAGCGCATGCGCAGTTTCAATTGCCGGAATAATTCCTTCGGTTTGGCAAAGCAATGCGAACGCGGCCATTGCTTGAGCATCGGTAATCGCACGATACTCAGCACGACCGATGTCATGTAGATAGGCATGTTCTGGGCCAACACCTGGGTAATCTAAACCGGCTGAAATCGAATGTGATTCAATGGTCTGACCATTTTCGTCTTGCAAAACATATGAACGAGTACCGTGGAGAACGCCACGAGTTCCGCCAGTAATTGTTGCGGCATGTCGACCAGTTTCAACACCATCACCACCTGCTTCAAGGCCGATTAAGCGAACATCAACATCCTTAATAAAATCATGGAAGATACCAATGGCATTTGAACCGCCACCAACACATGCCAGAACAGCATCAGGAAGTTTTCCGGTTAGCTCGATTACTTGAGCGCGCGCTTCTTCGCCAATAATTTTATGGAAATCGCGCACCATAGTTGGAAATGGGTGTGGACCAGCAACTGTGCCTAACAAGTAATGGGTATTTTCAACATTGGTAACCCAATCGCGCATCGCTTCATTGATGGCATCTTTTAAAGTGCGCGAACCTGAAGTCACGGGAACTACTTGTGCGCCCAGCAATTTCATGCGGGCCACATTTAACGACTGACGTTTAGTGTCTTCTTCGCCCATGTAAACAACGCACTCAAGTCCCATTAACGCTGCTGCCGTTGCTGATGCAACACCATGTTGACCGGCACCAGTCTCAGCAATGATGCGAGTCTTGCCCATGCGCTTAGTTAGAAGTGCTTGTCCCAAAACATTATTTATCTTGTGACTACCGGTGTGGTTTAAATCCTCGCGCTTTAAAATTATGCGCGCACCGCCGGCATGCTCGGCAAAACGCTTTGCCTCGGTAATGATGCTTGGTCGACCGCTATAGGTGCGATGAAGTTCAGCAAGTTCGGCCTGAAAGATTGGATCTTGTAGCGCCGAGGAGTGTGCTGCTTCAAGCTCTTCAAGAGCGCCGATCAAAGCTTCGGGTACAAACCGGCCACCGTAAGGACCAAAATGGCCCAGGCCATCAATAACCATCTTTGGATCGAACATGGAGCAAGCCTACCTTTGGCCCAATAGTTCGCGCATCGCCAAACTTGGATCCCCCGCCTTGACCAAGGCTTCGCCAACCAATATTGCGTTTGCACCGTACTTTTGGGCGAATTCCACCTCACTGCGCTGGGAAATTCCTGATTCGGCAACTCGGATTAAATCACTTGGAATCTCAGGCAAGAGTTCGGCAAAAGCTTTCGGATCAACTTCGAGCGTCTTTAGATTTCGCGAATTGATGCCGATTAGTTCAGGTTTAATCTCAAGTGCGCGCTCTAATTCGCTATTGGTGTGAACTTCAACAAGTGCTCGCATTCCTAACTCATTAGTTAGCGCAGCAAATTCATTTAACTGGCCGTCACTTAGCCCAGCCACAATCAGCAGAACTAGATCTGCGCCATGAGCTCTAGCTTCGAAAAATTGGTACTCATCAACCATAAAATCTTTACGCAAGATAGGTAATGTCACTCGCTTACGAACCGCATCAAGGTCAGCTAACGAGCCGCTAAATCTCCGACGCTCAGTTAGAACGCTAATCGCAGTTGCTCCAGCTTCTTGATATTGCTCAGCCAATGCGGCCGGATCGGCGATAGTTGCCAGCGCACCTTTACTTGGTGAGGAGCGTTTTACTTCGGCAATCACGCTCATCTCGTTAGCGCGCATAAATGGCAAGCAATCGATCACCGGCGCAGCACCAAAAGCAGCCGCTTCAATTTCACTTCTAGGAATTTTGCGTTCAGCTAAATCTTCTTTAACGCCAGCAATGATTTCTTCTAGAACGCTCATCGGTCAGTCTCGTTATCTTGAGTTGGGTCTATCCCCTGATCTTGCGCGTTCCAATCAGAGAGTTTGTGAGGCTTGCGTTCATATCGAGCCGATAATTTGAGGGAACGACTCAAGAGCAAGGTAACTGCAACCACGACAATTGCCGAAATCAATATCTCGAGTGCGTTGTTCATTTACTTGCCAAATCATTTGCAGCACGAATTGCCCCCAGAACTGCAGCGGCCTTGTTATGACACTCTTGATTTTCAGATTCTGCATCTGAATCAGCTACCACGCCAGCACCTGCCTGAACATAAGCTTTGCCATCTTTGATCAACGCAGTTCGAATCGCAATGCAGGTATCAATATTTCCAGTGAAATCTATGTAGCCAATTGCGCCGCCATAAAGACCACGTCTACTTGGTTCTAACTCTTCAATGATTTCCATTGCTCGTGGTTTGGGTGCGCCAGATAGGGTGCCGGCCGGGAAAGTGGCAAAGAGTGCATCAACTGGAAGTGCGTAGCTGGCTAGTTTTCCAGTTACCGTAGAAACAATATGCATTACATGTGAGTAGCGTTCGATGTGCATGAATTCGATAACTTCAACGCTGCCAGGAGCGCAGATGCGACCTAAATCGTTTCGACCTAAATCAACTAGCATCAAATGTTCAGCTCGTTCTTTGGGATCTGCCAATAACTCAGTTGCTAAGCGAGCATCTTCTTCAGGTGAATCAGAACGCTTTCGAGTGCCAGCAATTGGATGAACCATGACTTCGCCATCGGTGACTTTGACGAGCGCTTCGGGGCTAGAGCCAACAACTGATAGGCCATCAGCGAAATGGAATAAATACATATATGGACTTGGGTTGTGTAAGCGAAGCATGCGGTAAACGTCGATAGGTTGTGCTTTGCATTCAATTTCAAAACGTTGCGAAAGCACTACTTGAAACGCTTCGCCCGCCAAAATTTCTTCTTTTATTGCCGCCACTTTCGCTAAAAACTCTGGGGTAGAAATATTGGAAGCGATCTCGCCTTTTGCTGGCTTACTTAGCTCGGAAAGGAAACCAGGAAGCGGCGCTGCCAAATCTTTTGCCATTTGATCTAATCGGGCAACAGCTGCGTGATAAGCCTCATCTACTCGCTCATCGCTACCGTCCCAGTTGATCGCGTTAGCAATCAAAGTAATAGTGCCATCGCTGTGGTCAAGTACTGCTAGATCTGTCGTTAACATAAAAGCTAACTCGGGAATTTGTAAATCATCAATAGCTAAGTTGGGCAACTTCTCGAGTCTACGCACACTGTCATAGCCAAGGTAGCCAACTAATCCACCAGTAAGTGGTGGCAGCCCAGTAATCTTTGGTGATTTCAAATGATTGGCACTTAGTCGAAGTGCTTCTAATGGATCAATACCAGAAGGCGCACCCGCTGGCGGTTTACCTAACCAAGTTGCTAAACCATTCTCGGCCGTCAAAGTTGCTTCGCAATTTACGCCGATGAATGAATATCGTGACCAAGCGCCACCATGTTCGGCCGACTCAAGTAAAAATGTTGCTGGTCGATTAGCGCCAAGTTTGCGATAAACGGCTAACGGAGTTTCGCCATCGGCTAGTAACTTACGAGAAACCGGAACTACGTTGAAGTTACGGGCATACTCACGAAATTCCGCTAACTGCATGGTGGTTACTCGCCCATCAATTCATTATGAAAACAGGTGCGATCGCCAGTATGACAAGCTGCGCCAACTTGTTCTACCTTAATTAAAATTGCATCACTGTCACAATCAAGCGAAACTGAAATTACTTTTTGGGTATGGCCTGAGGTTGCGCCTTTGACCCAAAGTTCATTGCGCGAGCGAGACCAGTAAGTAGCCGCCTTCGTTGTTAGAGTTTGAGTCAGAGCCGCTTGATTCATATAGGCCAACATCAAAACTTCACCGGTAGCGGCATCTTGGGCAATTGCTGGAATTAACGCACTGGGATCGCTGAACCGAACCATTAACTCAGCCGGAAATTCGATTGCGCTCATTAGGTAATTCTGCCCTACGTCAGTGCGCTGGTGCGAACTGAATATCCTTGCTGGCTCAAATAACGCTTAACATCTCCGATGCGATGAATGCCAAAGTGAAAAACACTCGCTGCCAGCAACGCATCAGCACCGGCATCTAGAGCAGCTGCGAAATCAGAGAGCGCCCCTGCCCCACCGCTTGCAATTAACGGCACATTTGCAACTTGGCGAACTGCTTTGATCATGCCAATGTCATAGCCAGCACGAGTGCCATCGGCATCCATGGAATTAAGCAAGATTTCGCCAACTCCAAGTGCGCAAGCTTTTTCGACCCAAGCTAAAGCATCAAGGCCTGCGCTCTCGCGACCGCCATGTGTTGTAACTTCAAAACCTGAAGGGGTATTTGCGCGGCGAGCATCGACGGATAAGACCAAAACTTGGGAACCGAAACGATCAACAATTTCAGAGATTAGTTCAGGTCGAGCAATTGCCGCAGTATTTATTGAGATTTTATCCGCACCTGCTCGTAGTAAATTATTTACATCAGCAACGCTTCGAATGCCACCGCCAACGGTCAATGGAATAAAGACTTGCTCGGCAGTGCGCGCCACCACATCAAGAGTTGTCGCGCGATTCATGTTACTTGCTGAAATATCTAGGAACGTTAATTCATCGACGCCTTCTAAGTTATAAACTTTTGCCATCTCGACCGGATCACCAGCATCAACTAAATCGGTGAAGTTAACGCCTTTTACAACTCGGCCTTCAGTTACATCGAGGCAAGCGATAACTCGGCTAGCAAGTGTCATTTAATTCAACTTACCATTTGCAACTAACAAAGCCTCGGGCAGAGTGAACGCACCCGCGTAAAGAGCTTTGCCAACAATTGAACCTTCGACTCCGATTTCAACCAGTTGTGCAATCGCGGCAATATCAGCCAGTGATGAAACCCCGCCACTTGCAACAACAGGTGCCTTGGTTGCTGCACAAACTGATTTCAATAACTCTAGATTTGGCCCAGTTAAAGTGCCATCTTTTGCCACATCGGTGACGATGTAGCGAGAGCAACCATCGCGATCAAGACGTTCAATAGTTTCGAAAAGTTCGCCGCCCTCTTTAGTCCAGCCGCGCGCAGCAAGAGTCGTGCCTCGCACATCTAGACCAACTGCGATGCGATCGCCATATTGCTTAATAACTTTGGCGGTCCATTCGGGATCTTCGAGGGCGGCAGTTCCTAAATTAACTCTGGTGCAACCAGTTGCTAGCGCCCGTTTCAAAGATTCATCATCGCGAATACCGCCGGAGAGTTCGACTTTAATATCTAAGACGGCAACTACTTCGGCCAATAACGTGGCATTACTCCCCCGCCCAAAGGCAGCGTCGAGATCAACCAAGTGCAACCATTCGGCGCCTGCTGCTTGAAACTCGAGCGCGACTTCAAGTGGTGCGCCATAAACACTTTCCTGATCAAGTGCGCCTTGTACTAAACGAACAGCGCGGCCATCCTTAACATCGACGGCAGGTAGAAGTTCTAGTTTTTTCACAGGCTCTTGCTCCAGTTCGAGATTAATTTAAGTCCAGCTGCACCAGATTTTTCTGGATGAAATTGGGTAGCAGTTAGTGCGCCATCTTCAACTGCAGCTAGAAATGGTTCGCCGTATTCAGACCAAGCTTGATATTGCCCGACTGGCGCAGTTGCTGCATATGAGTGGACGAAGTAAAAACTTTCATTTTCAACGCCTGCAAAAATTGTTGAACCTGGAGTGGTCGAAACGGTATTCCAGCCCATGTGCGGCAAGATCGGGGCGTTTAATTTTTTAACCATGCCGGACCAAATTCCGACCCCTTGGTGTGCGCCATTTTCAGCATGCTCTAATCCGCTCTCAAAAAGTATTTGCATTCCAATGCAGATTCCGAGTGTTGGGCGGCCCAGTGCTAAACGTTCGCGCGCAATCTCATCGCCAGCCACACTTTTTAATCCACTCATACAGGCAGCAAATGCGCCAACTCCGGGAATAACCAAACCGGTTGCTTCAAGGGCAACTTTGCGATCTGCAGTTACAACAACTTCGTGGCCCGAAGTCGCAAATGCCCGTTCTGCTGAACGTAGATTTCCGGAACCGTAATCAAGAATTGCAATCAACGATGACCTACAACGAACCCTTAGTTGATGGGATTCCAGCGACGCGACCGTCTAGTGAAACTGCATCACGCAAAGCGCGAGCTACTGCTTTAAATTGCGCCTCGAAAACGTGGTGCGCATTGCGACCTTCGAGAACTCGGATGTGAAGCGCGATGTGAGCTTCAGCCACGATTGATTCCCAAATATGTTTTCCGAGAGTCGTATCAAAAGTACCGATTAACTCGACGATCTCTGGTTGGCGATGGACTAAATATGGTCGGCCCGATAGATCGACTGCTGCTTGAACTAATACTTCATCTAGCGGAACCATGGCGTCACCAAAGCGACGGATGCCAGCTTTGTCGCCCAGCGCTTCGCGTAGTGCTTGGCCGAAAGCAAGTGAGGTATCTTCAACAGTATGGTGTGAATCAACATCAACATCGCCTGTGGTTTTGACCGTTAAATTAAAGCCAGAGTGTTTGCCAAGTTGAGAAAGCATGTGATCAAAAAATGGCACGCCGGTATCAACGCTGATTGAGCCATCGCCATCTAAATTCAATTCAACGAGGACATGAGATTCCTTAGTCTTTCGTTCGACTCGGGCAGTTCTCATTTATTTTCTCCTTCTGATAGAACTTCGGCTAAGGCGGCTAGAAATGCTTGATTCTCGGCTGCAGTGCCGATGGTTACGCGAAGTTGACCTAATAATCCCACATCTCTAATCAAGATGCCCCGATCTAGCAACTTCTGCCAGATTTGATCGGCTGGCTGGTTGAAGCCACCGAATAGTAAGAAGTTGGCCGAACTTGGAGTGATGGTTAATCCAAGATTGGTTAGCTCGGCTTGGACTAACTCGCGCTGAGTGATCAAGGTGTCAACGCCAGCTAAAAGTTCAGCTGAGAAAGATAGAGCGACTTCGGCTACTGCTTGGGTAATTGCACTTAGGTGATATGGCAAACGCACAAGTTGTAGTGCATCAATTACAGCTGGATCGGCGACTAAATAACCTAACCGAGCACCAGCAAAAGCAAAAGCTTTACTCATGGTGCGAATAACAATCACATTTGGATATTGCGCAATTAACGTAGCTGCCGAAGTTTCACTTGAGAATTCGGCATAAGCCTCATCAACTACAAGTAAACCGCCAACTGAAGCGGCCACTTTAGCAAGCTCAATTATTTCGGAAATTCTTACCACCGTGCCAGTTGGATTATTTGGCGTAGTGATGAAAGTCAGAGTTGGTTTATCTGCTAAAACTTGGGCAGCCGCAGTTACAACATCGAGTGAGTGATCATCGCGGCGCTTGCCATCGATCCACTTAACTGAAGTTACCTTGGCAATCAGCGGATGCATTGAATAGGAAGGCGTGAAACCAAGTGCGCTCTCGCGGCCAAAAGCCAAAAAAATAGATTGAATAATTTCATTGCTGCCATTTGCAGCCCAAAGATTAGCCAATTCGAAAGTTACACCAGTCTGGGCGGTGATGAACTTAGCTAACCCAGCACGCAACGCAATTGCATCACGATCTGGATATCGATTAAGAGTTGCACTAACTTCAGCTACGCGTTTACTAATTGCCGCGATTAGCGCTGGCGATGGGGCAAATGGATTTTCATTGGTATTTAGTTGAGCTCTTGCCGGAACTTGTGGAGCTCCGTAAGGCGACATCGGCTTAAGCGGCTCGCGTAGTGGCAGCCAAGTAGGCCAATTATTTGAGGTACTCATAATTTTTCCAGTCGCGTCGTCATCGCTTCACCGTGTGCGGGTAAATCTTCAGAATTAGCAAGGGTTACCACTGTTGGAACCAGATCAAGGAATGACTCTTGATTGTAGGAAACAAAGTGCAAGCCGCGCAGGAATGTTTGAACTGATAAACCGCTTGAATGGCAGGCACAACCACCAGTCGGCAGAACATGGTTTGAGCCCGCTGCGTAGTCACCTAATGACACTGGCGTGAATCGACCAATAAAGACTGCGCCGGCATTACGAATTTGTTCGGCATCGCTTGCGGCACTCTTAGTTTGAATCTCTAAGTGTTCGGCTGCGTATGCATTGACCACGTCTAAGCCTTGCGCAATTGAATCGACTAAAACAATTACAGATTGAATTCCTGAAAGCGCGGTTGCTATGCGCTCACTATGTTTTGTGGCAGCAACCCGAACCTTTAACTCTGCTTGCACGGCAGTTGCCAGATCGCTCGAATTTGTAACCAGCACTGCAGCTGCAATTGGATCGTGTTCGGCTTGACTGATTAAATCTGCCGCAACGTCGCTGGCATGAGCACTTTCATCGGCCAAGATTGCAATCTCAGTTGGACCAGCTTCAGAGTCGATGCCGATTACGCCACGTAGTGCGCGCTTAGCTGCCGCCACATAAATATTTCCAGGCCCAGTTACTAAGTCGCACTTTTCGGAGAAGCCATCGATTCCATAAGCAAAAAGGGCAACCGCTTGAGCGCCACCAACTGCATAAACTTCAGTGATTCCAAGAAGAGCACAAGTTGCCAAAATAGTTGGATGTGGCAAACCACCAAATTCTTTTTGTGGCGGCGATGCGACAGCGATACTTGGCACCTTTGCGATTTGAGCAGGCACCACATTCATCATGACGCTACTTGGATAAACCGCGCGCCCGCCCGGAACATAAAGGCCAACCCGATCTACTGGAATCCATTTTTCGGTAACGGTGCCGCCATCAACGACTTGCACTGTTTTGACACTGCGGATCTGATCTTCGTGAACTTTGCGGACTCGCGAAATTGATAGCTCAAGTGCGGTGCGAATTGCGGGGTCGAGTTCGCTAAGCGCTTGATCAAGGGCTACCTGCGGAACTCGAATGTGTTCGGGCCGAACCCCATCAAATTCTTGGGCTAGCTCGCGAAGCGTTTCTTCAGAACCGTTCTTAACTCGCTCTAGAATCGGCGCAATCGTAACCATCGCGGTTTCGACATCTAACCGAGCGCGCGGGATCTCGCGGTTTATCTCCGCTTTGTTTAATGTGCGACCACGCAGATCGAGGGTTCGTATCACTCCCCTATTCTACTAATAAGGGCTATACGTTCTGCAGACAATTAGCTCCGAGGATCGCTTTGAGATCAGCGCTCAAACTTGGCGATGATGTGACCTTAAACTCGAGCTTCATCACAGTGTTACCAGCAGGTTCTTCCAACTGCAGATGAACTTCACGCTTTCCGGGATGAGTGCGCAAGATCTCTTTTAGCCGATCAACGATTGGCGGTGTGCATTGAGCCACTGGCATAGTGATAACTAGTGGGCCGACTGGACCTTGTGAGATATCTGGAAAAGTAACTTCAAGTGCGGTAAATCGAAGTTGATCTTCGCGACGATCTACTCGCCCGCGAATTAGCGCAACGCGATCAGTGGTTAGCGTAAGAGCGTATTGATTATAAGTATTCGAGAAGAAGAGAACTTCGAGAGCACCTTCGAGATCTTCGATATTAACTACCGCCCAGTTGGAACCAGTCTTCGTAATCTTGCGAGTAATTCCGGTGATCAATCCACCGATGGTAACAATTTGCTCGTGATCTCCGCCTTCATCGATTAGCTCAGAGATAGATTTTGAAACACTTGCTCGCAGAATATGTTCGACGCCTAGTAGTGGATGATCTGAAACGTAGAGGCCTAACATCTCGCGTTCATAACTCAGGAGCAGCGCTTTATCCCATTCGCCGGTTGGAACTTGTACTTCCATAGTTGCAACAGATGTCGTGCTATCGCCGCCAAATAAATCGAATTGGCCAATTGCTTCAGCACGCTTACTTTCAATCACTGAATCAATCGCTTCGAGATGAACGCTCATGAGACCTTTACGTGACTCACCAAGGGAATCGAATGCACCTGCTTTAATCAAAGATTCGATGGTCTTCTTGTTGCAAACCTGGGCATCAACTTTGGCTAAGAAATCACCGAATGAAGTGAAACGACCTTTAGCTTCGCGCGCAGCTTTAATTGAAGCGACCACGCCTTCGCCAACATTGCGAATTGCAGCTAAGCCAAATCGGATATCGATTCCGCGTGGGGTGTACTCAGCATCTGACTCGTTTACATCGGGTGGCAAAACTTTGCTTCCCATGCGGCGGCACTCAGATAAATAGAGTGCCGATTTATCTTTGTCATCACGAACACTGGTCAGAAGAGCTGCCATGTATTCGGCAGGGTAATTAGCTTTTAGATAACCGGTCCAGTACGAGACCATTCCGTAACCCGCGCTGTGGGCACGGTTAAATGCATAATCAGAGAATGGAATAAGAACATCCCAAAGACGCTTAATGGCTTGAGCCGAGAAGCCATTTTCGCGCATGCCACTTTCGAAGTGAACATATTCTTTATCTAGAACATCACGATTTTTCTTACCCATTGCTTTACGCAAAAGATCTGCGCGACCAAGCGAGAAACCAGCAACTTTCTGGGCGATCGCCATTACTTGTTCCTGATAAACAATTAATCCGTAAGTATCACCCAAAATTTCTTCAAGTGGTTTCTCAAGTTCGGCGTGAATTGGCTCGACCGGCTTGCGTTTGTTCTTACGGTCGGCGTAGTTGTTATGAGCATTTTCACCCATCGGGCCCGGGCGATACAACGCGATTACTGCCGAGATATCCTCAAATGAATCTGGTGCCAAGCTCTTAAGTAGTGCGCGCATAGGGCCACCGTCGAGTTGAAACACACCCAGGGTATCTCCGCGCGCAAGAAGTTCATAAGTTTTCTTATCATCGAGCTTTAGGGTTTCAAGAACTACATCTTCGCCGCGGTTTGCTTTGATATTGAGTAAGCAATCATCTAGAACCGAAAGGTTACGCAAACCTAAGAAGTCCATCTTTAACAGACCAGTGGCTTCGCAAGCACCCATATCGAATTGAGTAATGATCGCACCGTCTGCTTCGCGACGATGAATTGGAATCACATCAAGTAAAGGCTGTGCCGAGAGAATCACACCTGCTGCGTGAACTCCCCATTGACGTTTCAGGCCTTCGAGACCTCGTGCGGTATCGACAACTACTTTGCTATCGGGATCAGTTTCATAAAGTTGACGGAACTCATTTGCCTCGCCATAACGATCATCTTGCGGGTTAAAGACACCGCCCAATGAAATATCTTTACCCATAACCGCCGGTGGTAAAGCTTTGGTTAGGCGCTCTCCGATTGCATATGGATAACCAAGAACCCGAGTTGAGTCTTTAATTGCTTGCTTCGATTTGATGGTGCCGTAAGTAATGATTTGAGCAACGCGATCTTCGCCGTACTTCGTAGTGGCGTAACGAATCATCTCGCTGCGACGACGTTCATCGAAGTCCAGATCGATATCAGGCATCGAAATACGTTCTGGATTTAGGAAACGCTCAAACAAAAGTCCATGTTCAATTGGATCAAGCCCCGTTATGCCTAAAGCGTAGGCAACTAATGAGCCAGCAGCAGAACCACGACCTGGGCCGACTCGAATACCTTGGCTTTGGGCATGTGAAACTAAGTCGGCAACCACTAGGAAGTAGCCAGGAAAACCCATCTTGTTCATAACTTCTAGTTCGTAATTCAAACGCTCTGCATATGCCGCTGGCACTTCGCCATTTAATCGGCGCAATAAACCTGCTTGTGATTCTTTAACTAACCAAGTTACTTCAGTTTCGCCAGCGGGAACTGGGAATACTGGCATTAAATTTTCATTTTCACGCAATTTCACATCACAGCGCGAAGCGATCAGCAAAGTGTTATCGCAGGCTTCAGGTAACTCTTTGAAGAGTTCGCGCATCTCGGCTGGTGTCTTTAAGTAAAACTCATCATTATCGAATTTAAAGCGCTTTGGATCAGCCAAGGTTGAGCCAGATTGCACGCAGAGCAAGGCTTCATGCGATTTGGCATCAGCTTTAGCGGTGTAGTGCAAGTCATTAGTTGCAAGTAGCGGCAACTTTAAATCTTTAGCTAACTTTAGAAGATCAGCCTTTACTCGAGTTTCAATCTCGATTCCGTGATCCATCAACTCGAGGAAGAAATTATTAGCACCGAAAATATCGCGGTAATCACTGGCAGCAAGCAGCGCTTCTTTATAAGCGCCCATACGCAATCGAGTTTGGATTTCACCACCTGGGCAGCCAGTAGTTGCGATAATTCCTTCGGCGTACTTAGAAAGTAGCTCGCGATCCATTCGAGGTTTGTAGTAAAAGCCCTCAAGGGAAGCCAATGAAGATAACCGGAAAAGATTTGCTAGCCCCACATTATTCTCGGCCAACATCGTCATGTGGGTATATGCACCACCACCTGAAACATCGTCTTCGCCACCATCAGCCCACTTAACTCGGCTCTTATTAAATCTTGAATCGGGAGCTACGTAAGCTTCAATTCCGATGATTGGTTTAATCCCTGCTTTAGTTGCTTGCTTATAAAAATCAAAAGCGCCGAAAACATTTCCATGATCGGTCATTGCAATAGCTGGCATTTCTTGCGCAGCCGCTGCTTGCACTAATTCACCAACGCGTGCCGCACCATCGAGCATCGAGTACTCGGTGTGTACGTGTAAGTGGACGAATGAGTCAGACATTTAGCGAGAGATCTACTTTCTTAAAGGCCGTTAATTATGGAAGGACCGCATCGCTGAGTAGCCCCAATGATGTTTGTAGGTCACTTGGATAAGGTGCCTTGAACGACATTGGTGCCCCAGTAATCGGGTGGGCAAATCGTAGTTCTAAGGCGTGGAGCCAAGGTCGCGCCATGCCTAAGCTCTTGGCTAATACTGGGTCTGCGCCATAAGTTGTATCGCCAACCAGCGGATGATGCAGCGCCGAGAAGTGAACTCGAATCTGATGCGTGCGACCAGTCTCAAGTTCTACTTCAACAAGTGAGACCGATCGATAATATTCAATAACCTCGTAATGAGTAATGCTGATCTTGCCATTAGCGACAACGCCGAAACGATGATCTTCTTTCGGGTGACGATCAATTGGGGCATCAATCGTGCCACTTGATGGATCAATATGTCCTTGAATCAGTGCGTGATAAATCTTTTCAACAGTTCGATCACGGAAAGCTTCCTTAAGCACGTGATACGCCTGATCTGATTTTGCAACGACCATTAGCCCTGAAGTTCCAACATCTAAACGGTGAACAATGCCAGCTCGCTCAGCTGGACCAGTTGTTGTAATTGTGTAACCGGCTGCAGTTAGTGCACCGACAACAGTTGGGCCATTCCAGCCAGGGCTCGGATGCGCCGCGCAACCAACTGGCTTATCAATCACGACAATTGCATCATCATCGTAAACAACAGTTAGGCCTTCAATTGGTGTCAATGGAATTGGATCTGGATTTAACGGCGCTGGTAATAGAACTTCAATTACTTGGCCAGCTTCAACTCGCTCAGACTTTAAAAGTGCTCGACCATCGGTAGTGATATCGCCATCTTCTAGAAGTCGTACAACTGCAGTTCTAGATAGACCCAAGACGCGAGTTAGTGCACTATCGATTCGTTCGCCAGCTACGCCTTCAGGCACAGCCAGAGTCCGCCGCTCTCGATTACTTTTATCTTGCGACATCTACTGGCCCAACATTTCTAATTGTTAAAACTATTGCTAGGAACGCAGCAATTACGATCGCGCTATCGGCCAAGTTAAACACTGGCCAACGGGTTAACTCGAGCCAATCAATAACTTCGCCCTTTAGAAAGCCTGGGCTTCGAAATAGTCGATCAGTTAAATTACCCAGAACCCCGCCCAGCAATAAACCCAGAGTGGTTGCCCACCCTAGTGAAGTTATTTTAGTGCTGTAGTAAACGATGGTAATTACCGTTGCAACTGCAATAAAAGTTAAGATAATCGTTGCCCCAGTTGCGAAACTAAATGCCGCGCCTGGGTTTCGAACTAAAGTTAATTGGAAGAAAGAGCCCAGAATCTCAACTGGATTGCGCGCTGAAAGATTATTTACTGCCCAAATTTTGGAGGATAAGTCCAGCCCCCAGGTAAGTGCCGCGACTAAATAGAGGCGGCGCACGTTAGCGCCGTTCTTCCTTAGCTTTGCAGATCATGCAGAGCGTTGCGCGTGGGAAAACTTGTAAGCGGGCTTTACCAATTGTGTTTCCACATTCTTCGCAAAGACCATAACTCTTGGTATCAATTCGCTCAAGAGCACGTTCGGTTTGTAGAACCATGTCACGAGCGTTTATTACAAGTGACATTTCATGTTCGCGTTCGAAAGTCTTGGTGCCCGCATCGGCCTGATCATCGCCAGCGCCTTCAGAAGATGAATGAATCAAATCATCCATTTCGATCTCAACTTTTGCTAACTCATCTTTCAGGCGAACGAGTTCTTTGGAAATCTCAGCCCGGATTGCCTTAAGTTCGGCAGCGGTCCACGCACCTTCATTTTCAGCGGCGACCAAAGGTGATGGCGCTGCCTTTAGTGGCTTAAGTGGTGCAATTTTTTTACCACTCTTATTAGGACGCGGTGGTGGTGGCATTACTAAACGTCGTTCTTCGACTACAACTTCAACGGGCGCGATAACGACAGTATTAACACTTACAGTTTGGGATTTTTCATCGACGCTAATAGTGGTTTTTGAACCAGCTTTAGCCGGAAATGGCTTGCCAATTGTTTTGCTCGACGCTGGCTTAGTTGCTGCTGGGCGAGCAACGCTGGTCGGAGCTTTTTTAACTGGGGCCGCCTTCTTTGCCGGCGCAGCTTTTTTGGCTACAACTTTCTTGGCTGGAGCCGCTTTCTTAGCAGGAGCTTTCTTGGCTACCGCCTTCTTTGCTACTGCTTTCTTCGCTGGGGCAGCCTTTTTGGCAGGGGCTTTCTTCACAGCGGGTTTAGCACTTTTTTTGGTAGGCACGCGGGGCACCTTATGCTGAATAGGCGCTAAATGCCACTCGCGCCACCGCGCTGCGACCAATTCACACAAATTTTGGTTGCCAGCCTCTACTTGGAATAGAATTCCGGCAGGTTCAAAGCGCAATGACCAGGCCATCACCTGAGAGCGTTCCAGAAGAGGCGGCAACTGCCGCGGTAGAACTGGAAAATGAACGCTAGTAAATAAGTGATCTGCAGCGAAGGCCATTCTAGTTAAGCGGTTAAGCGGTAGATAAGGCGGGTGGTACCGCGGTGATCGCTAAGTAGCGAAACCCGTCCCTCCATTTTCGAAAGTTATGAAAATGGAGAAGTAAATGACATTTCGCGCAATCCCAGCAGCAATTGATCTGCCTGCAATGGAGCGTTCCATCCTGACTTTCTGGAAAGAAAATTCAGTCTTTGAAGCGTCAGTCAGTAACCGAAACGGCGCAGATACTTGGACTTTCTACGAAGGTCCCCCAACTGCCAATGGATTACCTGGCACTCACCACATTGAAGCTCGCGTATTTAAAGATGTCTTCCCGCGTTTTCACACCATGAAGGGCAAACAAGTAATTCGCAATGCAGGTTGGGATTGCCATGGTTTGCCAGTTGAAATTGCAGTTGAAAAAGAACTTGGTTTTGCCGGAAAAGGCGATATCGAAAAATTTGGAATCGCCGCCTTTAACGACAAGTGTCGCGAGTCAGTACAACGTCACGTAGGCGCATTTACCGACATGACTAATCGCATGGGCTTTTGGGTTGATTTTGAAGAAGCTTATTGGACGATGTCGCCACAGTATGTCGAAAGTGTTTGGTGGAGCTTAAAAGAGATTTGGCAAAAAGGTTTACTAGTACAAGATCACCGCGTTGCACCATATTGCCCTCGTTGTGGAACCGGTCTTTCAGATCACGAACTAGCGCAAGGCTATGAAACTGTTACCGATCCTTCAGTATTTGTGCGTTTTCCGGTAACTAGTGGGCCGCTAAAAGAAATTGGCGCAGCACTTTTGGTTTGGACAACCACTCCGTGGACTTTGGTATCTAACACTGCAATTGCAGTGCACCCTGAAGTTACCTACGTTGTCGCAAAGGTAACAACGGTTCAAGATGATGTTTCTAGTAGTGAAGTACTCATCGTTGCCGAGAATTTAATCTCAGCTCTAAAAGGTGAAGTTGAAATCTTGCAGAGCATGCTCGGAAGCGCCCTGGAACACACTGAGTACCAACGCCCGTTTGATTTCGTAGAAATCCCTGATTCCCACTTTGTGGTTCTAGCTACCTATGTAACCACTGAAGATGGCACAGGTTTAGTTCATCAATCCCCCGCATTTGGTGCCGATGACTTAGCGGTCTGTCGCGCATATGGATTGCCCGTTGTTAATCCAATTGCACCTGATGGCAAGTTTTTACCAGAAGTGAAATTGGTTGGCGGCCTCTTCTTTAAAGATGCGGATAAGCCGTTAGTTAAAGAGTTGAAATCTCTCGGCGTTCTTTATAAGCACGTGCAGTACGAACACTCCTACCCACATTGCTGGCGCTGCCACACAGCTTTAATTTATTACGCGCAACCTTCTTGGTACATCCGCACAACTTCAATCAAGGATGCACTCATTCGCGAGAATGAAAAGACTGATTGGCACCCGGAAACCATTAAGACCGGTCGTTATGGCGATTGGTTGAATAACAATATTGACTGGGCGTTAAGCCGTAATCGTTTTTGGGGTACGCCACTTCCAATTTGGCGCTGCGAGAATAAGCATGAAGTTTGTGTCGGCTCGTTGGCCGAGCTAGGCAAATTAGCTGGGCAAGAACTTTCCAACCTTGATCCGCACCGGCCATTTGTTGATGACATTTCCTTTAACTGCGCAGAATGTAAAGAACCAATGACTCGTACCCCAGAAGTTATCGACTGCTGGTATGACTCAGGTGCAATGCCTTTTGCGCAATTCGGTTACCCTCATAAAGAAGGTTCCAAAGAGAAATTTGCTGCCGCCTACCCGGCCGACTTTATTTGCGAAGCAATTGATCAAACTCGTGGCTGGTTCTACACGCTTATGACAATTGGAACCCTCGTTTTTGATCAATCTTCTTATAAGACCGTTCTCTGCCTAGGGCATATTCTTGATAAAGATGGTCGCAAGATGAGCAAGCACCTAGGCAATGTTCTGGAACCTATGGCGCTTATGGAACAACATGGCGCCGATGCGATTCGTTGGTACATGTTGGCAGCTGGTTCACCTTGGTCTGCTCGACGAGTTGGGCACGAAGCGATTACCGAAGTTATCCGCAAAACCTTGCTAACTTATTGGAATACCGTTTCTTTCCACGCTCTATACGCACAAGCAGCAAACTTTGAACTGTCTCAGGCGCCCGAGATGGCAACTCGGCCATTGATGGATCGCTGGATCAATAGCGAATTGCAAACTTTGATAATTGAAGTTGATGAGGCACTTAGTGATTTCGATTCACAACGTGCCGGCAAAGCGCTAGCTGCATTCATCGATGATTTATCTAATTGGTACGTGCGTCGTTCTCGGCGCCGATTCTGGGATGGCGATGTTGCAGCAATGGCAACTTTGCACGAATCACTAGTTGTTCTAACTCAATTGATGTCACCGATGGTGCCATTTATTACTGAGGAAGTTTGGCAAGTCTTAGTTCGCCCAGTTGATGCAAATGCAGCTAGCTCGGTTCACTTAACTAATTTTCCGGTCGCGAATCGATCCCAGATTGATGCAACTCTCTCTGCACAAGTTGCTTTAACTAAACGGATCGTCGAATTAGGCAGAGCAGCTCGCGCTGAAAGTGGCGTCAAAATTCGCCAACCACTGCAACGCGCATTAATTTCAGCGAAAGGCTGGGCAGCGCTACCGGTTGCCATGAAAGAGCAGATCGCTGAAGAGTTGAATGTGATTGACCTTGAAGATATTGCAAGTGCTGATGGTGAATTAGTTGATATCTCCATCAAAGCTAATTTCCGTACCCTTGGAACAAAGTTTGGGGGCGCGGTACAAGAGATTGCAAAAGCAATTTCAGCGCAAAACCCAACTGAGTTAGTTATGGCTTTGCGTTCAAATAGCTCAGCCAAAGTTGGTGAGTGGGAAATTAATCTTGATGATCTAGTCGTTACCGAGACCCCGAAAAGTGGCTGGAATGTAGCTAGCCATGATGGCGAGAGCGTTGCTCTTGATCTCGCACTAAGCCCAGCACTCATCAGTGCCGGACTGGTGCGCGAAGTGGTTCGCTTTATTCAAGATGCTCGCAAAACCAATGGCTTTGAGATTTCTGATCGCATCAACATTTCATATAACGCGAATGCAGATGTCATGGCCGCTATCGCTGCAGATCAATCGCATATCCAAGGTGAAGTTTTGGCAACTCAAATGCAGGTTGATATTGCATTAAGCATCGGAGATAACGAACTGGGCTTAACGGTTAAATTGATTAAGCAGGCTTAACTAAAGCGAGCGCAGCAGCGGAGCAATCCGCGAAATTACAATAAAGAGAATCAACATTGAGAGATCGATGCTGATTCCGCCGAGTCGAAGTGGCTTCACGAAGCGACGCACAAAACGAAGTGGCTTATCAGTTACCGCATAAATGAAATCTGCCGCAATCAAGATGATGCCGCTTGGACGCCAATCAGGTTTAGCCATGCGGACATAATCAAGGATTAACCGCACAAATAAACAGAGCAGAAAGAGTTGAAGTAAATCGGCGATTAGTCCGCCAATACTAAACATCTAAGAATCAGCTCTGGTTATAGAAGGATGCTTCTGCTGCTGCAGTTTTGGCATCATTGCTAACGCTTACATTCTCAGGTGAGAGCAAAAATACTTTTGAAGTAACGCGTTCGATGCTTCCGTGGAGTCCAAAAACTAAACCACTTGCGAAGTCAACTAAACGCTTGCGCTCGGTTTCTTCCATGTCGCTAAGATTCATTATTACTGGGTTACCTTCGCGATACTGCTCGCCAATTGCGCGCGCTTCGCTGTAGGTTCGAGGGTGCAATGTAACAATGCGATCCATTGGCGAAAGTTCAGGTTGCACTGCAACAGCAACTGGACGTGATGGAACATTGCGCACTACTGCGCCACGGGGCTCACGAACTGAAACCGCTCCGCTGCGCACTGGTTCTTGCGCAACAGCAACTTGTTCTAACTCTGGATCGTCTTTTAGACCTAAGAAGGTCGCCGCTTTGCTAAATGAAAATGCCATATGACAAGGTTACTAGTGGGGTGATCTGGAACCGAGGATTGAACTTCCCACCCGAACATGTGTCGCTCCGTGCTTTATGGCAGCTTCAAAATCACCACTCATGCCCGCTGATAGATATTTCGAATTTGGGTACTGGCTCGCAAACCCTTGATTTATCTGGGCCAAATCTGCAAATGCTTTGATCGGCTCTACTCCTAAAGGTGCAACTGCCATCAAACCCAAAAGTTCTAAGTTATTGCTCTGATTTACCAGGTCCGCTAATTGCGTTAAATCTGCCGGGCTCGCACCCCCGCGACCTTCTTGCCCATCTAGGGAAACTTGTAAGAAAACTTGATGTGCCCGAGGGCTTTGAGCGAATTTCAGGATTTCTTTCTCGCTGGAAATGGAATGGATTACCTCAGCCCACTGGCAGATCGATTTAATTTTATTGCTCTGAATCTGACCTTGAAAATGCCAAGTAGCGTTTATCGCTTCAGCCTTAGGACCAGCTTCTTGATCTCGATTTTCACCAAAATTCGATTCGCCCAATTCACGCAGAATTTCAATATCCGAAATTGGAAAAGTTTTGGTGACCACAATCAATTGAATCTCGGCCGGGTCTCTACCTGCTGATTTAGCAGCGCTACTAATGCGCTCTTTAACTTCTTGTAAATTCTGAGCTATCTCGTCTTTGCGATTACTCATAGTTTGATTACACCTGCCTGACGACCGGTCTTGTTATTTTGGCGGAAAGAGAAATAGTCATCATTTTCTAGAGTGCATTCTGCTGAACTCGTAACCGGCACATCAACTTCTGTAAGTGCCGCTATTAACGCCTTCGGTAAATCTAGAGCGGGCGTCCCGATTTGGGTTCTGCTACTAGCTAACGGATGTAAAGCAACGACTTGATCATGTAACTCTTGGGGAACTTCGTAACAACTGCCACAGATTGCTGGCCCAATAGTTCCGGAAATTTGAATCGCACCGAGGTCACGCATCTTGGCTACCGTTTTTAGAGCAATTGAATTCATTAAACCAGCCCTGCCCACGTGTACAGCTGCAACCAAACTCTCGCTGCGCAATAGCAGAGGAATGCAGTCGGCCACCATTACGATTAAAGCTAAATCAGGATTACCAGTAATCAGCGCATCGCAAACAGGAACTTCGTCTGGTAACTGATCAACTACAACTACTTCATCTCCATGAACTTGAGACATTACAGCGATATTACCAACACGCTCGCGTAACTTTTCTCGATTTTCTTCGACAACTGCTTGGTTATCGCCAACATGTGTAGCTAAGTTCCAGGAAGCATAATCGCCATGGCTAAAACCACCATGGCGATTAGTAAAGAAGGTTTCCATTACTACTTCATGAAGTCTGGTACATCAATATCATCTTCAGAAACTAACTCTTCAAACTTTACTCGTGGGCGCAACGGACGATCGCCATCTAGATCAAGTGCCACCGAAATTGGGTCATTGGTAGGCAGCGGATCAGCGTTGCCCGAGAGAGCAGCAGCATCAATTACTGGAATTGAAACCTTCTTTGGCTCTCCCCCAGAGAATCCCGCTGCAATTACTGTAATGCGCACTTCATCGCCCAACGCATCATCAATTGTGGTTCCGAAAATAATGCGAGCATCTGGATGTGCTGAAGCTTGAACAAGTTCGCAAGCTTCATTGATTTCAAAGAGACCTAAATCTGAACCACCTGCCACAGATAGCAATACACCCATAGCGCCATCTATTGACGCTTCAAGTAATGGACT
>JBILXJ010000037.1:0-7625 GCA_044378655.1 Candidatus Planktophila sp.
AAGTACCAATGCTCATTAATTGAGCGTAAAGCTGGTGCCCCGAGTGGGGGTCGAACCCACACTGGGAGGATTTTAAGTCCTCTGCCTCTGCCATTGGGCTATCGGGGCCATGCGATAAATCTTTTACGAACTAACGAAGAACGTGGGCAAATCTACCCGCTTTTTTGAGGACTGAATCCAACATTGGTTTGGTCAGCTTTCCGGTGAAGGTGTTCTGCTGGCTGGGGTGAAAACTAGCCATAATCAGATACTTCACGCCTTCGTGCTCATATTTAACCTCTGCTCCATGGCCGAACTTGGCTCGTTTAACTGGGTGGCCTAAATCGGCCAGGGCTGCGAAAAGTGCGACCCAGGCAAAGTTTCCGAGGGCCACAAACGCTCTTGTGGTTGGCAACGAAAGTTCTAATTCGCGGAGAAACCACGGAGAACACTCATCGCGTTCTTCATTCGTTGGTTTGTTATCAGGGGGTGCGCATCTAACTGCCATTGAAATTCGAGTATCACGAAGTTCTTGACCATCATCGCGCGATGTGCTTGTTGCAATTTTGGCAATTCCTATTCGATGCAGTGAACCATAGAGCCAATCACCAGATGAATCACCAGTAAAAATGCGACCAGTGCGATTTGCGCCATGTGCACCCGGTGCTAAACCAACAATCATCAATTTTGGTTTTGTTGAACCAAAACCTGGAACTGCTTTACCCCAGTACTTTTCATCTTGGTAAGCCTTACGTTTAGTAACGGCAACTTCCTCGCGCCAGTCAACCAGTCGTGGACATTCGCGACAAGCAATTATTTTCTTATCCAGCAGTGGCAAAGTTTTTATACTCTGCACGGTCTTCTTACTTGGCAAGCGACCATGCCATTCCGTCAAGAATATCGTTTTCAGATGCGGCGAATTCTTTAGCGCCAGTTGCTTTCATGATTTCAGAGAGAACTAATGAACCAGCACCAATTACGTCAACGCGACCTGGGTGCATATAACCAAGAGCGGCACGTTCTTCGCGAGTCATAGTTAAAAACTTATTGCTAACTGCATGAACTTGTTCAGCCGAAATGCGCGAAAGGTGAATCGCATAGCGATCGTATTCGGGCAAATTTAGCGCTGCGGCGGCAACAGTTGTTGCGGTCCCAGCTACGCAAACTAAAGTCTTTGCGCTCTTAATATCAACGCTGGCATAAGCGATATCTATTGCGTTTTGAATATCTCGGCGGGCGATTGCTATTTCATCAGCAGTTGGTGGGTCATTTCGGAAATGGCGCTCAGTCATGCGAACGCAGCCAATATTTACGCTGATTGCACTATCAACTGAGTCGGTTCCTAAAACAAACTCAGTTGAACCGCCACCGATATCGACGACCAAGAAGGGGCCATCGGTGCGGCTAAATTCGCGGGTTGCTCCTGCAAATGAGAGACGAGCTTCTTCGTCTCCTGAAATTACTTCAGGTTCGATGCCTAGGCGTTCTTTTACGCCATCGACGAATACTTCGCGGTTTAGCGCATCGCGTGTGGCACTGGTTGCGCAGAAACGTAACTTTTCAACACCACGTCGAGCGATCTCAGCTGCAAATAAATCAATTGCTGCAAATGTGCGCGAGATGGCATCGGGGTGGAATTGATTAGTTTCATCAACACCTTGGCCAAGACGAACAACTTGCATCTGACGAGTTACTTCGCGGAAATTTGTGCCCTCAATATCGGCAATCAACAACCGGATTGAATTAGTTCCGCAATCAATTACACCTACGCGCATTAATTTGCCTTTACATTCTCTGTGATACTGCAAGGCTGATCTTTCCACCACTGCGGTAATTTTGCCAAAGCTTCATCGCCCAACGGATTCACATCTGGGCCAGCACAAAGAGAATGCGCAACTAATGAGTGTAAGCACTTAACGCGATCTGGCATTCCACCCGCACTGATACCTTCAACTTCAGGAACGTCCATTTTAAGAACTGCGCGAGCGGCTAAGTAATCTTCATGCGCTGCGGCATAAGCCCCTGCTAATTCGGTATCAGTTGCTAAACGCTCATTCATCTCGCCCATCAAGCCAGTTGATTCAAGGGTGGAGATAGCACCAGTTAATCTTGGACAAGTTGCATAAAAGTAAGTTGGAAATGGAGTGCCGTCGCCAAGACGTGGCGGAGTTTCAACTACTGCTGGTTTTCCGCATGGGCAGCGATAACCAATTGCATGAACATCGCGTGGAGTGCGGCCTAATTGGGCTTCAATGCAATCTAAATCTTCTTGCGATACTTCGCGTTCAGACATTAATTAGCGCCGGTTTCGGTAATCGATGCAATTAAACGGTTATACCAAGGTAATCCCACTGGAATATTGTTTGCGATTTCGGTTTTGTTCTCTTCGGCTTGGGTAGTTGCATCAGTGACTATGTATTGACGCTCACCCGGCAACACAAAGTGCAGGCGAGCACGAGCTTGTGACTTTACATATTCAGGATCACGCCAAAGTTCGAGCTCTTTGCGGGCTTCGGCAACTGCACTTTCGCCAGCTTTGATTTGAGCCTTTACCGCACTGATTTCAGCGCGCTGTGAAAAATAATGTTGTACCGGCGGTGCGATGGTGAGAGCTAAAAAGAAAAGAAAGAAGCCCAAAACCAGCGCCCGACTATTGGTATTACGTCGACGATTAAAGTTCAAACGACGACGGCTCATGAGTTAAGTTCGCTTATGCCTTAAAGCGTGGGAATGCACCACGGCCTGCGTACTTAGCACCACTTGCAAGTTCTTCTTCGATACGTAGCAATTGGTTGTACTTTGCTACGCGCTCAGTACGAGCTGGCGCACCTGTCTTGATCTGACCGCAGTTTGTTGCAACTGCAAGGTCAGCAATGGTGGTGTCTTCAGTTTCACCTGAACGGTGTGACAACATGCTGCGGTAGTTTGCATGTTGCGCCATTGAAACTGCATCAAGAGTTTCAGTTAGCGTGCCGATTTGGTTTACCTTAACTAGAAGTGCGTTAGCGGTATTAGTTGCAATGCCCTTAGCTAAGCGCTCTGGGTTAGTAACAAATAGGTCATCGCCAACAATTTGAATGCGTGAACCAAGCACACTGGTCATCTCGGCCCAGCCAGCCCAATCTTCTTCATTTAGTGGGTCTTCGATTGAAACGATTGGGTATGAGTTAACTAGATCGGTGTAATAAGCGATCATTTCGCCAGATGAGCGAAGGGAACCTTCGAACTTATATTGACCGTTCTCGTGGAATTCAGTTGCTGCAACATCCATCGCCAAAGCAATATCAGTACCTGGCTTAAAGCCGGCCTTGGTGATTGCCTCAAGAATTAGATCAAGGGCTGCGCGATTGCTATCAAGGTTTGGCGCAAAGCCACCTTCGTCGCCAACACTGGTGGCAAGACCGCGTTGCTTTAGAACTGATTTAAGTGCGTGATAAATCTCGGCTCCCCAGCGAAGTGATTCGCGGAAAGTTGGTGCACCAATTGGCGCAACCATGAATTCTTGAATATCAACGTTGGTATCAGCATGTGCTCCACCGTTGAGAATGTTCATCATCGGTACAGGTAGTAGGTGCGCATTTGGGCCACCGAGGTAGCGGAATAGCGAAAGGTCAGCGCTTTCAGCAGATGCTTTAGCAACTGCAAGTGAAACACCAAGAATTGCATTAGCGCCTAAGCGAGATTTATTTGCAGTGCCATCAAGTGAAATCATCGCGCTATCAATAATGCGCTGGTCTTGAGCATCGAAACCAATAATGTTTGGCCCGATTTCATCATTTACAAACGCAACTGCTTTTTCAACACCTTTACCTAAGTAGCGTGTGCCACCATCGCGAAGTTCAGAAGCTTCGAATGCACCAGTTGATGCACCGCTTGGAACAGCTGCACGTGCTTGAGTGCCATCTTCTAATTGAATTTCAACTTCAACAGTTGGGTTTCCGCGGGAATCTAAAATTTCACGGGCGCCGAGCGCTTCGATAATTGCCATGATGGCCTCCTATTTCTAGTTACTTCAAAAGCAAAGTAAATTTGATTAAGTTAAATAGAGAGATCAGCGCTGAACTCAGGTGAGCAGTCTACCGCGCTTCATTGCTTTGGATCTGCGCCATAAGCACGCGTGCCCGCTGGCGTAGCAAAGCATCGAGATCAATTTCGTTGGCGCTGGCCCATGCTGCGATTGCGATAATTTGTTCGACTGCCATTTCGGCATCACTTACCTGGGTAGCTGGTAGATCTAAGGCAACTCCATATTTCTCGGCACGATGTAAAAGCTTTGAAATCAAGGGCAGCGAAGGCTGCGATAGGGCAACGCCATCAATGGCCGATGTGCGACCTTTTTCGGCAGCTTTTATTTCTTCCCAATTGGAAATTACTTCAGCAACGCCGGAAACCTGCACATCAGCAAATACATGAGGGTGCCGGTTGATCAACTTATCTGCGATACCACGCGCAACATCTTCGATCGTAAATGGGTTCTGTGGATCATCTTGCGCGATGCGCGCATGGAAATAAACCTGCAGCAGCAAATCACCGAGTTCTTCTTGAAGCCCAGCGCGATCGTTAGTTTCAACTGCGTCGATAAATTCGTACGACTCTTCAAGCAGATATTTGAGCAGAGATTCGTGCGTCTGTTCGGCGTCCCAAGGACAACCGCCAGGTGAACGTAATTTATTCATTACCTCCGCAAGGCGCAGAAGTTCTGACATTTGCGTTACTTAAATTAGTTAGAAGATGAAGGTGAAACCGCGTCGCTTACTGCCGCAGTAACTTCAGCTGTATCTTCGTTCCAGACGCCATAACGTGGGTTAACAGTTACCTTATTGGTCTTACCTGTTGCTACCACTAATTCTTGCATCTTGGTTGGAATATCTGCTTCAGGTACTCCAGCTGCAACGAAAGTCTGTTGGATTTTTTCAGAATTCAATACTGCTTCTAAATAAGTATCGAAATCAGTTGATGCGATACCTGCGCCAACAAGTGCTTGTGGCAAATTAGCTACGCCACCGACTTGTTGAATGATTACTTCGCGGCGAGTATCAATCTCAGCCTTAGTAACAGTAACTTTCACTGATGTTGCTGCAGCTTTTAATAGGCCAGCAAATAAGTGGAAACGAAGTTGGCTACGGTTTAACTCTTCGCCTGTTTCTAATTGCATTTGAGAGGTATCAACACCGGTGCGCTCAGCCATTACGGTATCAATGCTGGTCTGCACAGTTGCTTGAGTAATCTTGGTGCTTCCGATTGTTGCGGCCGCGCCAACTTGTGAGCAACCAGTTAAGAAAAGTGCGATTGCTGCAACAGAGGCGATTGTGACTGCGGTGAATTTTTTCAAGATTTACTCACTTTCGGGTTAGCCGCTAATTCGGTTACGGCTTCGGATACCCAAGCCAGAGTAGAAGTATCCCCCATAACTGGAGTGCTTTCAGACGGATTCCAGGCGGCAGCCTTGGGTAGCGCGACCAAAACCGTGCTTGTGGCGCTCTTATAAATCGATCCTGGATATACGCGGGCTAGGCGAAGTTGGCGTGATTCAGCCAAGGTCAGTGGCGATAAGCGCAGGAATTTTCCGGAAATCACGACTTCACGCAACTTCTGCCCCTTTGCCAGTGCCCGCAGTTTGGCCACGCCAAGTAGCGCTTGCGCTGTCTCTGGCAGATCACCAAAACGATCAATTAATTCAGCGGCAATTGAATCTACATCGGCATCACTTTGTACATCAGCTAAGCGGCGATAAAGATCAAGGCGTAGCCGTTCACCTGGCACATACTCTTCAGGCAGATGTGCATTAATTGGAATTTCAATTTTGCATTCATGATTTGGTTCTTCGGTTTCAATAAAACCAGTTTTGTAATCTTGAACAGCTTCGCCAACCATGCGCATGTAGAGATCAAAGCCAACATCGGCAATGTGGCCAGATTGTTCGCCACCGAGCAAGTTGCCAGCGCCACGAATTTCTAAATCTTTTAAGGCAACTCGCATGCCAGCACCTAAATCGGTATTTGAAGCAATTGTTTTTAAGCGATCAATTGCAATTTCTGAAAGTGGTTGGTCGGCTGGATAGAGGAAATAGGCATAAGCACGTTCGCGGCCACGACCTACACGTCCACGTAATTGATGTAGTTGTGAAAGGCCAAACATGTCAGCACGTTCGACAATCAAAGTATTTGCGTTCGCAATATCTAAACCACTTTCGACAATGGTTGTGCAAACCAGAACATCAAAATCACGATTCCAGAAACCGAGAATCACATCTTCTAACATTGATTCACTCATCTGACCGTGTGCTACCCGAATCCGTGCTTCTGGAACTAGCTCTTGTAAACGCGATGCGGTGCGATCGATTGATTCAACTCGATTATGAATATAGAAAATCTGGCCATCACGCAATAGTTCTCGGTGTATCGCTGCAGCAATCTGAGCATCTTCGCTGGCGCCCACATACGTCAGAATCGGATGACGCTCTTCGGGCGGTGTTGTAATCGTGGACATCTCGCGAATTCCAGTTACGGCCATTTCTAGCGTGCGTGGAATAGGTGTGGCTGACATCGAAAGCACATCGACGGTAGTACGTAGTTTCTTTAAAGATTCTTTCTGCTCAACGCCAAAGCGCTGTTCTTCATCAACGATAACTAGCCCTAAATCCTTGAAAATCACATCATTCGAGAGGATTCGGTGGGTGCCAATGACTACATCGATCGCACCTTCGCCCAGGCTCTGCGTGATCTCTTTGCTCTCTTTGGCGGTGTTAAAGCGAGACATGCCAGCTACTTTGATCGGAAAGCCGGAATAACGTTCAGTAAAAGTCTTGTAATGCTGCTGCACCAATAACGTTGTTGGCACTAATACCGCTACCTGCTTGCCATCTTGCACTGCTTTAAATGCGGCGCGAATCGCAATTTCAGTTTTACCGTAACCAACATCGCCACAAATGATGCGATCCATCGGATATGGGCGTTCCATATCGCGCTTAACTTCATCGATCGTGGCTAACTGATCAAGGGTTTCAATATAAGAAAAGGCATCTTCAAGTTCTCGCTGCCACGGCGTATCTGGTGAAAACGCAAAGCCTGGCGCACTTGTGCGCGCGGCATAAAGGCGAATTAATTCGCCAGCAATTTGGCGAACTGCTTTTCGGGCTCGACCCTTGGCTTTCTGCCATTCACCACTACCAATACGGTGAACCGTTGGTGATTCCCCGCCAATGTACTTACTAACTTGTTCGAGCGAATCAGTTGGTACAAAGATGCGATCGCCCGGTTGGCCTCGTTTGGCTGAAGCGTATTCAATAATTAAATATTCACGCACCACCCCGGCAGTTTCGCGCTGAATCATTTCAACATATCGACCGATGCCGTGTTGTTCGTGAACTACAAAATCGCCAGCTTTTAATTCAAGTGGGTCAACACTCTGTTTACGCTTTGAAGGTAAACGATCAGAGTCTTTAACGCGAGATTTGCTGCCCGTTAAATCATGCTCTGTAATAAAAAGTATTTGTGCACTTGGGTAAGAAAATCCATAAGTTATCGGCGTAGTTGTAATGTGAATTAAGCCAGCCGTTGGCTTTGCCTGTAGTTGATCGACCACATAGACCGGTAAATCTGCGCCGCGGAATATCCCGGCATAACGTTCAACCATGCCATGACCAT
>JBILXJ010000038.1:0-7530 GCA_044378655.1 Candidatus Planktophila sp.
CGCTAACCCGACTAGAAGCACTTTCTTGTTGGCCAAAGAATTTCGATGGCAGCCATCGCGCACTTGCGCGGTTAAAGGACACCACCAGCCAATTGATTGGTCGGTTCGTGCAATCAGCTGAAATCGAAACTCGTAAGGTTCATGGCGCTGGGCCACTTACTCGTTACAGCGCAGACCTCGAAATTCCGCGTGATCAAATCATCGAAGTTGATTTTTTAAAGGCAGTTGCTGGCCATTACTTAATTAATGCCGCCGCCTCGCAAGAGCGTTATGCCAAGCAGCAGACCTTGATCGGCGAACTCGTCGAAGCGTTATTTGAGGCTGGCCCTAAGTACTTAGATTCAGTCTTTCTGGATGATTGGCAGAACGCTTCAACTGATGCCGAAAAACTACGCGTGATCATTGATCAAGTTGCGGGATTAACCGACCCGGGCGCATATGCACTACATGCCCGCGTTTGTGTGACTGGATAGACTGGTTAAATCATGAGCGGTCGCATAAGAGATGAAGATGTTGCCTACGTTCGCGACCATGCGCCTATTGATGAAATCGTGGGCGATTATGTGCAGCTTAAATCTGCCGGTGGCGGACAGAAAAAAGGTTTATGTCCTTTCCATGATGAAAAATCACCTTCTTTCCATGTGACTCCATCAAAAGGTTATTTCCATTGCTTTGGTTGCCAAACTGGCGGCGATGTAATTGCTTTTGTCATGAAGATGGATCATTTATCTTTTACCGAAACTATTGAACGTCTTGCCGATCGCATTGGTTACACATTGCGATATGACGAGAACTCTTCTGGCTCGGCAGCTCCGGCCGGACAACGTTCTCGATTGATCGCGGCAAATGCTGAAGCTGCAAAGTTTTATCAAGAACAATTAAATAAGTCAGAAGGCGCAGCGCACGGCCGCGAACTAATGACCAAACGCGGTTTTGATAAAGCAGCTTGCGAACAATTCGGCGTTGGATATGCGCCAAATGAGTGGGATGCGCTCACCAAACATTTACGTGCACTCGGTTTTACTATTGATGAACTCGAAAGCGCTGGACTTTCTAAAATGGGAGAGCGCGGGCCGATCGATCGATTCCGCAATCGTTTAACTTGGCCGATTAAAGATATTTCTGGCGATGTAGTTGGTTTCGGTGCGCGCAAGCTAGCCAGTGATGCCGAAGACCAAGGACCAAAGTATTTAAATACGCCCGAAACTCCGATTTATAAGAAGAGCCAAGTTCTATATGGCCTAGATATGGCAAAGAAAGATATTGCCAAGTCTCGCCAAGCAGTAATAGTCGAGGGCTACACCGATGTAATGGCAGCACATTTAGCTGGTATTCCAACGGCAGTAGCGACTTGCGGTACCGCTTTTGGTGCCGACCATATTCGAATCTTGCGCAGATTATTGATGGATGACGATGCTTTTCGCGGCGAAGTTATCTTTACTTTTGATGGCGATGCAGCAGGGCAAAAGGCGGCACTTCGCGCATTTAGCGACGATCAGAAATTTGTAACTCAGACCTATGTGGCAGTTGAGCCCGATGGCTTAGATCCAGCAGAGCTACGTCAACATAAAGGCGACCTTGCGCTACGCGACTTGATTGCTAAACGCGTACCTCTTTTTGAATTTGCTATCAGAGCAGAACTTGCAAAACATAAATTGGAATCTGCCGAAGGTCGAGTCAACGCTTTAAATGCTGCCGCACCACTTGTCGCGCAGATTCGTGATAAGTCTTTGCGTCCTGAGTACACCAGATTATTGGCAGGTTGGATCGGGTTAGAAACAGATGTAGTTAGCAAAGCGGTAGCGCGTGGTTTTAAATCAACTGTTACAAACAGCGCTGAACCAGTTACCGACGAGGCACCAGTGCAAAACTGGCGCCCTGATCCAAGTGATCCACGATTAATGCTCGAGCGCGAAGTTTTAAAAGCGAAAGTGCAGATGCCAGAACTTGCAAGTGGTTGGTCAACAATTGAGGCAGAGGCATTTACGCATCCGGCATATAAAGAATTGCGCGCTGTAATTGATGTGGTGGCAGCTGATCGCCCGCTCACTATTGAGTTAGTTACCAATGAAAATATGAAAGCGCTATTTACTGAGCTCTCAGTAGAGCCAATCCGAACCGATGGCGAAATTTCACAGATCTATGTTTCGAGCATTATCGCCAGATTGCGCGAGGTATCGGTATCTCGCGCGATTGCTGATTTGAAATCAAGTTTGCAACGACTAAATCCGGTTGAGAATGAGGCCGAATACAACGCTGCATTTGCGACTTTAGTTTCGCTGGAAAGCACTAGACGCGGACTCCATGATTTGGCGGTCGGCGGCCTTTAATTGGCTGGCCTCAGCGGTCATTTTTACCGATCGCAATAATTGCGCTAGAGTTTGGTCTTCACAATCCCTGATAGCTCAATGGCAGAGCAGCCGGCTGTTAACCGGCAGGTTCTTGGTTCGAATCCAAGTCAGGGAGCTCTAATCGGAATCTCAGCCTAGACTAGCCTTCTTCTCAGTGCATTAGAGATAGGTTTTTTCACATGGCTTACCGCAGAATCTCCCCGAAGGGCATCGCCGATTCTTGGCGTGCACAAAGTTGGGCAATCAGAGTTCTGCGCGCGTGGTTGGCTATTACTTGGATTTATGCGGGTTGGGATAAAGCAATTGATCCTGGTTTTTTAACTAAAGGTGAAACCGGCTTTATTGGTGATCAACTAATTGGTTACTCCACGAATTCACCAATTAGTTGGCTCTTTAACAGTTTGATTGAACATGCAACTGCAGTTGGCATGTTTGTTATTTTCTCTGAATTCGCAATTGGCATCGCTACTTTGCTTTGGATTGCACCAACGAGTGCGGCCTTTGGTGGATTCTTGATGTCAATCGTTTTATGGTTAGCCAGTACTTTCTACATCTCACCTTATTTCCTAGGTAGCGATACTGCTTATGCAGTTCTCTGGTTAGTTTATTTCTTAACTTTGGTCGGCAACCGCAGATCAGTAGATATCGCACTTGATCGACGAGGCGCTATACGGGTCGGATTATTGAGTGTGGCAGCAATCGCTTCAGCAGTAGTTGGCAAAACGTTCGCAAAAGTGTCAGAGAAATCTGAAACAACTGTTTCCGGGTCTAGCCAAATTATTGAGCTAGCAAAAATCAATGTTGGCGAAACTCATCAGTTTGCACTTAGCAACGGCATGCCAGCAATTCTTTTCCGTACTAAGACCGGAGTCTTTGCTTATTCGGCAACTTGTACCCATGAGGGTTGCACCGTTGCATATCAGAGTTCAAACAAGAGCTTGTACTGCCCTTGTCATGGGGCAGAGTTTGATCCTTTTAAAAATGGTGGCGTTATCACGGGACCAACTCGTGATGCGCTTCCGACGGTCAAGGTAAAAATATCTGGCGACTGGGTAGTTCTAGTATGAAAGGCAAAAAGATGAAATTCCAGGGAACCCAAAAAGTAGCAGCTGGCTTTATCGCTGGCGTGCTAATCACAGGCGGAATTGCAACAGCTTCGACTTCAAACTCGGGCACAGTGCAAGTGTGTGTTAACAAGAGTACTCAGGCGATGTATTTGGCGGTTAATGGCACCTGCCCTAATTCGCGCACCTTGGTTAATTTGAATACAGGATCTGCTGGCATAGATGCCAAGGCAGTTGCTGCCGCAGTTACTCCTACAGTTGTATCGATCGCGGTCACAACTCGTACAGGTGGCGGCACGGGGTCTGGGTCAATTTACAAAACCAGTTCCTCTGAAAGTTTCATCATTACTAACAACCATGTGATTGAAGCAGCTGTTACCAGCGGAACCATTGAGGTTGAACTATTAAATGGCGACATCTTGCCAGCTACAATCGTAGGTCGCGATATCGCCTACGACATTGCGGTGTTAAGAGTTAAGACCGGAAATCTCCCAGTTATTAAAGTCGGCGATTCAGCAAAGGTAAGTGTTGGCGACCCAGTGATTGCAATTGGTTCACCACTTGGGCTAGCGAGCACAGTGACTTCCGGAATTATTTCAGCACTTAATCGCCCAGTTCTAACCGGTAGCGATGGTCTCGAGTCATATGTGAATGCGATTCAGACTGATGCTGCAATTAATCCAGGAAATTCTGGTGGCGCACTAGTAGATGCAAGTGGCAAGTTAATTGGAGTTAATTCTGCAATCGCAACTCTTTCATCAGGCGGGGCAAGCGGCTCAATCGGTTTAGGTTTTTCAATCCCGTTCAATGAAGCCAAGCGCGTCGTTGACGAAATTATTGCAACTGGTAAATCAACCAGACCAGTTCTCGGCGTTTTCTTCGATCAGACTTACACCGGCATTGGCGCCAAAATTTCTAGATTAAGCCCAGGTGATGGCGCTGAAAAAGCTGGTATTCCAGCAGGTTCAGTTATCAAGTCGATTGAAGGGTTCAAGATCACTGATGATGTTTCAGCGATCGTGCGAATTCGTGCAGCCACACCAGGAAGCACAATTACCATCATCGTCGAGCTACCAAGTAATGGTGGGCTAAAGACATTTAAGGTAACTCTCGGATCAGCACCTTCAAACTAGCGAGGTCAGCACTCATCGAAATACTTTTTCGGTAAGGTTCAGCCATGGCTCAATTCAGATTGCAGGTAGTTCTTCCAGATCGCCCAGGCTCATTAGGTGCGGTTGCTTCAGCAATTGGTTTTGCTGGTGGCGATATTCGCGGATTAGTCGTGATGAAATCTGAAGACGGTCGTGGCTATGACGACATTACGGTTGCTGTGCCAGGTTCTGATCCGAGCGATCTAATTGAAGTCTTAACTGCAATTGGTGGCGTTGAAGTGTTATCAGTAACGCCGGTTAACTAATTAAAGTTTAACTTCGCGTAATTGCGTCGCTGATTGTTCTGGCTTTAGATCCATGATGAATGCACCCATGGCAGATTCCGAGCCTGCTAAATATTTCAACTTACCTGGTTGGCGACGAACGCTAGTTATCTGCCAGTGCAGACGCATTACATCGCGGCCAACTCGAACCGGTGCTTGATGCCAAGTTGCGATGTAAGCCATCTCAATTCCAAATACGCCATCTAGCCGATTTAAAACGTCGAGGGCAAGTTCAGGGAATGCGGCAGAAGCAGCATCATCTAGCTCGGCTAAATCGGCAACTGGGTTTAGTGGCGCTACATGTATCTCAAATGGATAGCGAGCAGCATATGGAACAAAGGCGATCCAGTGATCATTACGAGCGATTATGCGTTCGCCATCTTTTATCTCGCGCGCAACTACATCATCTAGCAAAACTCGGCCGGTGCGATCTTTATGTTCTTGAGCTGCAGCCAACATTTTCTCAACCCGTGGTGGCAGGAATGGATATGAATAAATTTGCCCGTGTGGGTGTGTAAGCGTTACGCCAACTTCTTCGCCACGGTTTTCAAATGGAGCGATATGAGCAATAAAGCTCTCTTGTGAAAGTTCGCGAACTCGATCTTTCCAAGCTTCCAGGATTACCCGAACTTGCGATGGCGCTAAATCCTTTAGTGATTTTCCATGATCTGGCGCAAAACAAATTACTTCACACTTACCTGCAGTCTGACCTTCGGCAGTTTGGGTACTAAGCGCTTCGGGTAGTTCGAAATCACCTACTGGTGGGCGAAAAGAAGGGCCACGGTTATCAAAGACAACGACTTCGAATTCAGGTTCTGGAATTTCAGTTAATAGTTCGCCTGGGTTTTCAGAGGTTGGGCAGAGAGGGCAAAGTTCTTTAGGGGGCAAGAAGATGCGATTTTGTCGGTGCGAAGCAACAGCAACCCATTCGCCAACTAGTGCGTCATAACGAAGCTCACCAATTTGTGGTTGCTCTTCAGCTGGTCGCTGATCTTTCGCTAACCGACTTTGTCCCTTGGTGTCGTAGTAGCGAATCGTGCGTCCATCGGCCATTTGGCGATCGGTGCGCGTGATATCAGCAGGTAACTTGGCAATGCTCATAATGAAATGAAGTCTACTGTGCCCAATTCAGAGTTCGTTCGATCGCCTTGCGCCAATTAGCAAAGCCTTTCTCACGTTCTGCTGGTGTTGAAGTTGGAATCCAGCGATGAAACTCTTTCCATTGCCCCGAAATCTCTGTGCGATCTTTCCAGTACCCAACAGTTAGGCCAGCTGCGTAAGCAGCTCCTAGCGCAGTGGTTTCAACAATTACGGGCCGCGAAATTTCGATGCCCAAGATATCTGCCTGCATCTGCATACAGAGCGCATTATTTGTAATGCCACCATCTACTCGCATTTGAGTCAGCGTGACACCGCTATCAGCTGACATGGCATCCATAATTTCGCGAGTTTGGTAACAGATTGCTTCAAGCGCAGCCCTTGCGAGATGAGCTTTAGTAGCAGCGCGAGTTAGCCCAACAATTACGCCGCGTGCATCACTTCGCCAATGGGGTGCAAATAAGCCAGAAAATGCAGGTACAAAATAAACGCCATCAGTATCTGGAACCGATGCAGCTAAATTTTCTATTTCACTGGCGCTAGAGATTATTCCTAGTTGATCACGCAGCCATTGAATTGCTGACCCGGTTACTGCAACTGATCCTTCGAGTGCGTATTGCACAGGTTCATCACCGAACTTAAAGCACACTGTTGTCAGAAGTCCGTTTTTAGATCTAACGATTTCATCACCAGTATTTAGTAGCGCAAAGTTTCCGGTTCCGTAGGTAGTCTTAGAATCGCCACGTGCAAAACAGAGTTGACCAACCATCGCAGCTTGTTGGTCTCCCAGAATCCCGGCAATCGGCACTGCAGTTCCGAACGGGCCATTTGGATCAGTTGTCGCATAGATTTCACCAGAAGATCTAATTTGCGGAAGCGCTGATAGCGGAACTTCAAATTGATCTAGCAGTGATTGATCCCAATTAAGTGTCTCTAAATTCATCAACATGGTGCGACTAGCATTTGTGACATCGGTTAGATGCACGCCGCCATGGGCACCACCAGATAAATTCCAAAGTAGCCAAGAATCAATAGTTCCAAACCTGGCAGTTTGTGCAGTTACTGCCACTTGAACAGCAGGCACGTTAGTCATCAGCCAATTAATTTTGCTGGCCGAGAAATAAGGGGCGATTGCTAAGCCAGTTTTGTGAACTATTTCGAGCTTTACCTCGGCACTGAAAGCATCTAGGTAGGCCGTAGTGCGTGTGTCTTGCCAAACGATTGCGTTGGAAAGTGGCTTACCAGTTTTGCTATCCCAAGCCACTGTGGTTTCGCGTTGATTGGTAATTCCGATGGCAGCTAATTGCGAGCCGATGATTCCGGCTTGTTTAAGTGCACCTGTGATTACCTCTTGGGTACGCGCCCAAATTTCAGCTGCATCATGTTCAACCCAACCAGCCTGCGGCATTATCTGGCGATGCTCTAATTGGTGCTGGCCCACAATCTTGCCAGCGTGATCAAAAATCATAAAGCGAGTACTGCTGGTGCCTTGATCTAGGCTGCCAATGAATCTTTCGCTCATGTGGCTACTTTAATTCTTTATTTGATTCTTACAACCATCAGTGGCAGGTCTAGGCGTAGC
>JBILXJ010000039.1:0-7489 GCA_044378655.1 Candidatus Planktophila sp.
GAGCGCTTACTTACGAGTATGAGCGCACTTTACGGCGGAAATTTATGGCAATTGCACTACTTGTCCCGCGTAAACGAGACCTGCGCCATATCCAATTATCAATGCAAGACCGCCACTTAATTCTGGATGTGATTCAAGCAGCGCATCCATTGCTAGTGGAATTGAAGCTGAAGAAGTATTTCCATTCGTTTTGATGTCATCGGCAATAACGACAGAGGCTGGCAACTTCATTTCTTTGGCCATAGTTTCGATAATGCGAAAATTTGCTTGATGTGGAATAAATGCGGCAAGTTGGTCGCCAGTGATTCCAGCAGCTTCGAGTGCTTGCAAGCCAACTTTGCTCATTGAATAAACTGCCCAACGGAAAACGGTTTGGCCTTGCTGATTGATATACGGCCAACCTAAATCTGTAACACCTTTAGTTGGCGCTTTCTTAAAATCAGTCCAAGCTGGATTTAGCAAAATCGCATCGCGTGAATCGGCATCAGACCCCCAAATAGCTGGCCCAATGCCAGGTTCTTCAGCAGGACCGATTACAACAGCGCCAGCACCATCGGCAAAGATAAATGCTGTTGCACGATCATCGGGGTCAGTAAAGTCAGTTAACTTCTCAGAACCAACAACTAAAACATTTTTTGAAGTTCCACCAGAAATTAAATCTTTTGCCATTGCTACGCCATAACAGAAACCAGCGCAGGCAGCGCTAATGTCGAAAGCTGCCGCTTTTGGATTTCCCATTTGTTGAATTAGTGCAGTTGCCGCACTAGGTGCTTGGAATTCATATGAGATAGTTGCAAAAATTACGGTATCAATATCTGCAATTGTTAAGTTGGCTCGTTTAAGCGCCATTTCGCAAGCAGCTTGAGCCATGCTGACAACGTTTTCATCTGCACCAGCAAAGCGGCGAGTTTCAATTCCTGTGCGCTGTTGAATCCATTCATCACTAGATTCAATGCGATCGACGATTTCGGAGTTAGGAACTTGGCGCTTTGGGCGATATGTACCAACTGAAAGTATGCGTGAGTGACTACCAACTTTTACTTTGATGCTCATTTATGTTTCTCCGCAAACTCGTTCGCTGCTGCCAAGTCGGCAGGAGATTTAAAAGCAAAACTCTCTATTTCAGGTGCTGCTCGTTTTAGTAATCCAACCAGTGTTCCGGCAGGTGCTAATTCAATTACACCAGTAACGCCTAACTCTTGCAGGCTTTTCATGCAGAGATCCCAACGAACTGGGCTCGCAACTTGGCTAATAATGCGTTCAATAACTTCTTCACCATCTACTACGGCAAAGCCGTCGCGGTTAGAAATTATTGAACCAGTTGGATCTGATGGCGAAATTGTCGCAGCGCTCTTTGCCAAAACTTCTTGAGCAGATTGCATATATCTAGTGTGGAAAGCACCTGCGACTGCCAGTGGGCGAATTCGAGCTCCAGCTGGGGGATTATCAGCAAAGAGGGATAACTCGCTGATTAAGCCAGCGGCCACAATTTGGCCAGCACCATTGTCATTTGCTGCGACCAGCCCTAGTTTCATGATTGCGTCAAGAACTTCGTCGCGTTCTCCGCCAAGCACGGCCGACATTCCGGTCTTTTCTAAACTAGCAGCTTTTGCCATCGCATTTGCGCGATCGTTTACAAAACGCATTGCATCGAACTCGCTGATTACTTTTGCAACTGCAGCTGCGGTTATCTCGCCAACTGAATGGCCAGAGATGATTGGGGCTGAAACTCCAAGAAGATTCGCGGCAATTAAACCCGTAGCAACAATTAACGGTTGCGCATTTGCGGTATCTCTAATTTCATCAGCATCGGCAGTCGTGCCCAGTGCAACTAAATCTTTACCAATTACTTCAGACCAACGAGAAATCGATTCGGCGCAATCACTAATCTCTAACCAAGGCATCAACATGCCTGGCGTTTGAGCGCCTTGACCTGGCGCGATGATTGCTAACACAAGCTAAATGTTATGCGATGAGGCAGGTACTACCGAGTAACGAGCCAGATTTGCGCTGTGTGCTCGGGCACCTTGATAGTTGATCCTGGCTGAGCAATAACCGGTTCGTAGGTAGCAGTTATCTTCGATGCATCGAAAATACAGCGATAAGCAGTTGCCCAATTATCCGCTGGCAGTTTAAATTCGTGTTCAACACGATCAGAGTTGAAATTCAATAACAGTGCTCGTTCTGCGCTTACTTCAATATAAACCGAGAGCGTGCGAGTCTCTGAGTTTTGCCATTGATGATCGATCATTTCTTCGCCAGTTAAATTAAACCAAGCTAAATCTTTACGTTGTGTTCCCAGGTCTACTTCACCGGTGTAGAACTTACTTGTAACGTCAGAAAGATAAGTTTTGCGAATATTAATTAGCTCACGAAAAGCATCTTGCATATCTGTAGCCGCGTTATCAAGCTCCCAAGGCTGAGCCCAAGGGTTCTCGCCATCGCTAACTGAATAACCATTATTACTGCCGTTTTGCGTTCGGTTAACTTCATCGCCCATGTTGATCATCGGTACGCCAGCAGAGAGCAGCAAAGTTGCAGCCATCGATTTCTTAAGTGATTGGCGGATATGTTGAATACCTAAATCAGCTGTTTCGCCTTCGACGCCAACATTCCAAGACTTATTTGAGGAATGTCCATCGCGATTATCTTCACGGTTAAGTTCATTATGTTTTTCGTTGTAAGAAACTAAATCTCGTAAAGTGAATCCATCGTGGGCAGTTATAAAGTTGATTGAGGCAGTTGGGCCGCGATGATAGAAGATGCCACTTGAACCACTAATGGCGGAAGCTATATCGCTGACGCCTTCGCCATATCCGCGAGCTAAATCACCTAACCAGAATTGCCGAACGCTGTCGCGGAAAAAGTCATTCCACTCGCGCCATGGATAAGAGAACTCACCCAAGCCATATCGAGTTACATCCCAAGGCTCAGCAATCATTTTGCGATCTCGCAATACTGGCTCAGCGGTAATGGCGGCAAAAAGCGAAGAATGTCGAGCACTTTCATCTTTAAATAGCGCAGTTGCTAAATCAAAGCGGAAACCATCGACGCCAATCACATCTGTCCACCAGCGCAGCGAATCAATAATAAATCGAACTGAATGAGGTTTAGCCGCAGCAAGTGTGTTTCCGCAACCAGTTAAATCTAAGTAGGTATTTTCTTTAGTGTGGCGATACCAATCCCGATTATCAATTCCTCGGAAACTAAGTGTTGGCCCGCCAACACCAGCTTCGGCAGTGTGGTTATAAACCACATCAAGAATTACTTCGATACCTGCCTGATGAAGTTGCAAAACTGCCCACTGCAATTCACTAACTGCATCATCAGTTGCGGCATATTGCTGGTGCGGTGCATTAAATGACATGGTGTTATAGCCCCAGTAGTTCTTAAGACCACGTTCGGCAGTTGTTGGTTCGGAAATAAATGCTTGAATGGGCAAGAGTTCTAGCGCAGTTATTCCCAGGCCTTGTAAATGTGCAATTGTGCTGGGGTGGCCGAGGGCTTTGTAAGTGCCACGTTCTTCAGCAGGAATTTCTAAATTATTTGAAGTTAAACCATTTACATGCGCTTCGTAAATGTAAGTATGTGCCCAGCGATGATCAATACGATTTATCTGTCGAGGTTTGTGATTAGTTACTACCGAGAAAGGCACTTTGCCCGCACTGTCTCGGATATCGCGAATAGTTAAATCGCCGTTACCCCAACCATCTTTACTTTGATGCCCATAAATTTCTGGCACGTATTGCAGTTCACCAGAAAGTTCGTGCGCATATGGATCAAGTAAAAGTTTGGTTGGGTTAAATCTTAAATTCTGTTCCGGAATCCAAGGCCCATGAACTCGATAACCATATTTTTGGCCGGGGCGAACACCAGCTAAGTAGCCGTGCCAAATCGGACCATTGCGATGACTTAGTGAATACCGCGATTCAACTAGTTCGCCATTTACTTCATCGAACAAACAGAGTTCAACGGCATCGGCACCAGAAGTCCAGATCGCGAAGTTAGTACCTTCTTCGGTGACAGTTGCACCTAGGTATCTCGGATCTGCTGGCAACATGGGGCTATCTTGCCCGATTGCTTTGGATTAAGCAGTAATTAAGATTAAATCTTGGCGAGCCAAATAATCGGTTTCAAGAACTTCTACCGGTGAATTACTTTTCAATACCTTTATATTGCGTCCCGCTGCCCATTTCGCTAAGCCACTCATTAATGGCTGGTTGATGATTTCAATCTGATCAATATCGAGTGAAATCAAAATGGTCTTAAGCATTTTCTTGCTAGTGATGATTCTGCGACCGCGAGTAAATGGAACGCGAAGCGATGGCAGATTGATTATCTTGCCGAACTCGGTTTCGACAGTCGCCAGCTGATAGCTCGGCACGAAGGCGATGAACTCATGACCAGCGCTCTTATAAGTTGCAGCGGATCTATGAAGTTGGTCAATCTGAGCGGTTGCAGTTGGGCCGTAGTAATTGGTGATGTGAGCGATTCTCATGGCCAGATCATGGCTGGGGGTTGAAACGGGGCAATAACCAACAGGTGAATTTCGAGTGACGCTTCGATGAAGAAATGTGACCTATGCCCGATTTCTAAATGTTGGCACTGCCTGAACCCGCCAGTAACATTGGGCTATGAAGATTGCAGTATGCGTAAAACAGGTGCCAGATTCCTGGGCTGAGAAGAAGATGGTCAATGGCGTCCTAGACCGCGAAGGTGTCGATGCTGTCCTAAATGATCTTGATGAATATGCAGTTGAAGAAGCACTGCGCATCGTCGAAGCTCATGGTGGAAATGAAGAAGGTGGCGCTAATAGCGTGACCATCATTTCAATGGGGCCAGAACGCGCAACTGAAGCAATTCGCAAAGCACTTTCAATGGGTGCTAACGATGCAATTCTGGTTAGCGACGCAGCTCTTGCTGGCTCTGATGCACTTGCAACTTCCAAAGTTTTAGCTGAAGTAATTAAAAACGGTGGCTTTGATTTAGTAATTTGTGGTACTGAATCAACCGATGCTCGCATGAGTGTGGTTCCTGCAATGTTGGCGCAACGCCTGGGCTGGGCACAGCTAACTTTTGCATCGATGGTTTCAGTTGATCCTGCTGCAAATACAGTTTCGATTACTCGCACAACCGAAGCTGGCGTCGATGCGATTAGCGCCAAGTTGCCTGCTGTCGTTAGCGTGGTTGAAAAGATTAACGAACCGCGTTACCCATCATTTAAGGGCATCATGGCGGCCAAGAAGAAAACAATTGATAGTCGCGATCTTGCCTCTGTTGGAGTTTCAGCAGAACCTGCTTGGTCGTTAGTTGCAGACTCAGCTCCACGACCACCTCGTGCTGCTGGCGTGAAAGTTTCCGATGAAGGTAATGGCGGAAATGATTTGGTTAAGTTCCTAATAGAGAAGAAATTCATATGAGCCAGATATTTATTCTTGCCGATTTTGCTGGCGATAAGTGCGCCAAGACAACTTCCGAATTAGCAACAGCGGCAGCTCGTAATGGCAGTGTCACGGCTATCGTTTTAGCAGCCCCTGGTGCTGGCGCGACTCTTGCTGCATCAGTTAAGCACGGCCCAATTGCTAACGTATTAGTAGTTGAATCTGCTGATTTCGCCACACACGGCGTTGCCGCAGCTGCAGATGCGATTGCACAAATCATTGCGCAGAAATCACCAACTGCCCTGCTTGTTGCTTCTCATGCTTATGGCAAAGAAGTTGCTGGTCGCGTAGCGGTTGCAACTGATTCAGGAATTATCACCGATGCCGTTGATCTTGCAGCAGATCTAACGGCAACACAATTAGTTTTCGGTGGCTCTACAACTGTGCATTCCAAAGTTGCCAAGGGTGTAGCGATTGTTACGGTTCGCCCAAATTCAATTGAAGCCGATCTTTCAGATTCATCACCTGCGGTTGAAAATCTCTCGATCACAATTTCTGCTGCGGCGAAGTTAGCAACTACAACTTCATCTACTCCGCCAGTTAAAGGTGGTCGCCCAGAACTTACTGAAGCCCAGATTGTGGTCTCCGGTGGGCGTGGTACAAATGGAGATTTCGCAGCAGTTGAAGGTTTCGCTGATTCGCTAGGTGCCGCAGTTGGTGCATCACGTGCTGCAACAGATGCTGGTTGGTATCCACATTCACATCAAGTTGGCCAGACCGGTAAAACAGTTAGCCCACAACTTTATGTTGCTTGCGGAATTTCTGGAGCGATCCAGCACCGCGCTGGCATGCAGACCAGTAAGACAATTGCGGTGATCAATAAAGATCCTGAAGCACCGATCTTTGATTTAGCTGATTTCGGCGTAGTGGGCGACCTATTTGCGGTGCTGCCTCAAGCTACGCAAGGAGTTACTGCGCAAAAGTCCTAGACTTAGCGCCATGAATAGCGTCTATCTCGACCATGCGGCAACTACGCCGATATTGGCTGGTGCGCTTTCGGCATTTACTGAACAAGCTAGCAAGTTGGGCAATCCTTCCAGCCTGCATACGCAAGGTCGCGCTACTCGCAAAGATCTAGAAGATGCCCGCGAATCAATAGCTAAAGCTGCGGGCTGCCTTTCGAGCGAAATTATTTTTACTGCATCAGGTACTGAGGCCAATAACATCGCGCTAAAGGGGCTGTTCTGGTTGGGTCGCAAGAATGGTCGCAATGTTGTGGTTATTTCGGCAATTGAACATCATGCAATTTTGGATCCAGCTAAATGGTTAGCTGAACACGAAGGCGCTGAAGTTATTGAGTTGCCCGTTACCTCATCTGGCGTAGTAGATCTTAATTTCTTAAGTGAGTTAATTGCTAACCGGGGCGATGAGATTGCCGTCATTTCGGTCATGCATTCAAATAATGAAACTGGAGTTCTGCAACCAATTGCTGAAGTTGTAAAGATTGCTGGAGAAATTCCAGTGCATTCTGATGCCGTACAAAGTTTTGGCAAAGTAGCTTTGAATTACAAAGAGCTTGGTCTTTTTGCGATGACACTTAGCGCACACAAAATTGGTGGCCCACTTGGCATCGGTGTTTTGATTCTGCGCCGGGCAGTTGAAATTCCGGCACTGTTGCATGGCGGCGGGCAAGAACGCGAAATTCGAAGTGGCACGCTAAACGCACCCGCCATCGTTGCCTTCGCTGCTGCCGTTAGCGCAAAGAGTTATGACTCAACCAACATTGCCAAGTTGCGTGATGACTTTGCACAACGAGTAGTGGCGCAGATTCCAGATGCCTTTATTAATGGTGCAGGTGCAGATCGTTTACCTGGCATTGTTAATATCACTTTCCCACGCACCGAGAGCGATACCTTGTTATTGCTTTTAGATAGCGAGAAAGTTTCCTGCTCTACCGGTTCGGCTTGCAGTGCAGGCGTGCATAGACCAAGTCATGTTTTGATGGCTATGGGTCACGACGATATTTCGGCTCAATCTTCGCTACGTTTCTCCTTTGGGCCAAGTAATACGGCAGCCGAAGTTGATTATGTGCTGTCAGTGCTGCCCGG
>JBILXJ010000009.1:0-24164 GCA_044378655.1 Candidatus Planktophila sp.
CTCCGTAAAGGTAGTAGTTCGCTGATTCGCTAAGTACATCGCCTAATAAGTAACCAATCCCCATTGCTACTTGGGTCCAGATAATTCCGCCGATTGCATTCCAGGTAGAAAATGTTCTTCGATCTAATTGCACAACACCGCACATAGGATTTAACAAAGTTCTGGCAAAAGGAATGAAGCGACCAAAAACTAAAGCTTTTCGAGGTCCATATTTATTCAGCCACTTTTCAACTGTACGAACCATTTTTTGATTGAAGAATCGGCTATCTGGCCGCTCAAAAAACTTGCGGCCATACTTTTTGCCGAACCAATAACCAACCTCGCCACCAACAATCGCGGCGACGGGAGCTAGCAGGAATAGAAGGGGTGCAGATAACTTGGCTTCGCCCAAAATATCTGTGCCAGCTTTCGAGGCTGCCATGCCTGCCAGAAAAACAACTTCGCCACCTGGGAAAACCAGCCCGATTAAAAGGCCAGTCTCCATGAAAATGATGCCCAGAACTCCGATCAAGCCCAAGGTAGTAACTACCGAGTTGGCATCAAAGAGGGTTCCGAAGTTCATAGGGCTAGACCCTAGTCGCTCGGTGCCCCTCGTTCCAATAGTTACGCTTACTCGAGTAAATCTGAGGCGATCTGTTCTCAAAAATGCACTAATAGATAGGTGTATTTGCCAATTGGTAGGGGGTTATGCGTAAACTCAGGCAACTTTGTGGGCAAATAGCGCCCCCTGACTCTCCAACGGAGGAGACAAGATGCGGGCAAACGCCTCACTCGTGCAAGTAACCGGAACAAACCTCACCTACGTTTATGTAGTTCTAGCCATCTCACTTGTCGCACTCGGAATCGCTTATGCGCTTCGTGCTCAAGTTTTGGCGCAAGGCGAGGGCACCGAAAAGATGAAGGAAATCGCAGGTGCAGTTCAAGAAGGAGCCGCAGCTTATTTAGCTCGCCAGTTCCGCACTCTTTCCTATTTCGTCGCGATCGTTTTCGTACTTCTTTTTGCACTCCCAGGAGAAACTGATATTCGTATCGGTCGCTCAATCTTCTTCTTGCTAGGTGCAGCATTTAGCGCACTAGTTGGATACAACGGTATGTGGCTGGCAGTTCGCGCAAACGTGCGCGTAGCTGAAGCCGCTCGTCAGAAGAATGCAGAGCGTGCAGTGCAGATCGCATTCCGCACTGGTGGCGTTGTTGGTATGACAACCGTTGGTCTTGGTTTGGTAGGAGCATCACTAGTTGTGATTATCTACCGCGATCAAGCTCCAGCAGTTCTTGAAGGTTTTGGTTTTGGTGCTGCAATGCTCGCGATGTTTATGCGCGTTGGCGGCGGTATCTTCACAAAGGCAGCCGACGTTGGAGCTGACCTAGTAGGTAAAGTTGAAAAAGGTATTCCAGAAGATGACCCACGTAACCCTGCAACTATTGCAGATAACGTCGGCGACAATGTTGGTGACTGTGCCGGTATGGCCGCTGACTTATTCGAGTCTTACGCCGTAACACTTGTTGCTGCATTAATTCTTGGAAAAGCTGGATTCGGTGACGCCGGTTTGGTTTATCCATTGATCATTCCAGCTATTGGTATCGTCACTGCGGTAATCGGAATCTTCCTTACTCGTTTGCGCCCATCAGATAAGAACGCAATGACTGCAATCAACCGCTCATTCTTCTTATCTGCAATCATCAGCGCAGTACTTACAGCGCTTGCAACATTTACTTACTTGCCAGGTAGCTTTAGCGAATTGCTCGGCTTAGCTCCTGAGAAAATTAGCGAGTTCGGCGATACCAACCCTCGCATCTTGGCGATGGGCGCAGTTCTAATCGGTATCGGTTTAGCTGCTGCAATTCAGTTGCTAACTGGTTACTTCACTGAAGTTGGAAAGCGTCCAGTAAATGACGTTGCTGCCTCATCACAAACTGGCGCCGCAACCGTTATTTTGGCTGGTATTTCAGTTGGTTTCGAGTCAGCGGTATACAGCGCATTGCTAATTGCAACTGCAGTATTCGGTGCCTTCATGTTAGGTGGCGGTTCAATTGTGCTTTCACTTCTAGCGATCGCATTGGCCGGAACTGGTTTGCTAACAACTGTTGGTGTAATCGTGGCAATGGATACCTTCGGACCGATCTCAGATAACGCACAAGGCATTGCTGAAATGTCTGGAGATGTTAAGGGCGAAGGCGCACAAATTCTTACTTCACTTGATGCAGTTGGAAATACCACAAAGGCAATCACTAAGGGAATCGCAATCGCAACTGCAGTACTTGCAGCAACTGCGCTATTCGGAGCCTTTACCGATGCAATTAAATTGGCAGTAGTTGAAGCTGGATCAACAACAGTGGATCTAGTTACAAATCTGCAATTCCAAGGCATTCTCGATGTTGCCGACCCACGCAACCTAGTAGGTCTAATCATTGGTGCTGCGGTTGTATTCCTCTTCTCAGGTCTAGCAGTGAACGCAGTTTCTCGTGCAGCTGGTGCGGTAGTTATGGAAGTTCGTAACCAATTCAAACTACACCCAGGAATTATGAAGGGCACTGAAAAGCCTGAATACGGTCGCGTTGTTGATATCTGTACTCGCGATTCATTACGTGAACTTGCAACACCTGGTCTACTCGCTGTTATGGCACCGATCGCAGTTGGTTTCGGTCTTGGCGTAGGAGCACTAGGTGCTTACTTAGCTGGCGCAATTGGCACCGGAACTCTTATGGCTGTCTTCTTATCTAACTCAGGCGGAGCTTGGGATAACGCTAAGAAGATGGTTGAAGATGGAAATTACGGCGGTAAAGGTTCTGATGCACACACCGCAACCATCGTTGGTGACACAGTTGGCGATCCATTCAAGGACACAGCTGGACCTGCAATTAACCCATTAATCAAGGTTATGAACTTAGTAGGTCTATTAATCACTCCAGCAATTGTTGGAATGGCACTTGGTGGTCGCGAAAGCACCAGCACTTTGATAGGTATAGTCGCAGCACTAGTAATTGTTGCAGCCCTTGTTCGTAATCGTCGTCAATCGACTTCGATTACTTACTAATACCTAATCGGCTAACTTCAGCTTTTCCCCAGAGCTAACTTAGGAAATTAATGGCGCGTGAATTAAAGAAGCTAGTGATAGTTGAATCACCGGCTAAAGCACGCAAAATAGGCGGCTACCTTGGCGATGATTACATCGTCGAGGCTAGCGTCGGCCATATTCGCGATCTACCTCAGCGCGCAGCCGATATTCCTAAAGAGTACAAAAAAATAGCTTGGGCTAAAGAAGGCGTAAACATTGAAGAAGACTTCGCGCCGCTTTATGTAATTAACCCCGATAAAAAAGCCAAAGTTGCTGAGCTTAAAGCGTTAATGAAAGATGCCGAGGAATTAATCCTGGCAACCGATGAAGACCGCGAAGGCGAAGCTATTGCGTGGCACTTAGTTGAAGTGCTTGAACCCAAAATCCCGATTAAGCGCATGGTTTTCAATGAAATCACCAAAGAGGCAATTCAAAGCGCCGTAGAAAATACTCGCGATCTTGATTACGACTTAATTGATGCGCAGGAAACTCGTCGAGTTCTCGATCGACTCTTTGGTTATCGATTATCGCCAGTTCTCTGGAAAAAAGTGATGCCGCGTATTTCTGCCGGCCGCGTGCAATCAGTTGCTACTCGCTTAATTGTAGAAAAAGAACGCGAGCGCATGGCCTTTATCTCTTCAGCTTGGTGGGACTTAACGGCCAAGTGCGAACTAGGTTTTAACGCACGCCTGCTTAGCGTTGATGGCAAGCGCGTTGCAACAACTGCAGACTTTGGCGCAGATGGCGCAGTAAAAGAGAAATCACTTGCCAACATTTTGCTTCTTGATGAAGTAGCCGCTAAATCTTTAGTCGCAGCGCTAAAAGCAGCACCGTTAGTAGTTAAGTCGATGGAGGAGTCACCTCGAACCGAGCGACCTAAGCCACCATTTACAACTTCAACTATGCAGCAAGATGCAGGTAGTCGATTAGGTTGGGGAGCGCAGATCACAATGCGCATCGCACAACGTTTGTATGAAAACGGCTACATCACTTACATGCGTACCGACTCAGTAAATCTTTCAGCGCAAGCAATCACTGCCGCACGTGAATCAGCTAAAGCGCTTTATGGTTCTGATCATGTGGCCGACTCGCCACGTGTATACGCGGGCAAAACAAAGAATGCCCAAGAAGCACACGAAGCCATTCGACCAGCGGGTGAAAGCTTCAAAACTCCTGGTGAATTAGCGCCAGAACTTTCACGCGATGAGTTCGCGTTGTATGACTTGATTTGGAAGCGCACTGTTGCATCACAAATGGCCGATGCTAAGAAGATGCAGATGCGCGTTGACTTCGATGCGAAAACTAGCGATAGTCGCGAGACAATTTTCCGTGCAAATGGTTCAGTAATCACTTTCCCTGGATTTCTAGCAGCTTACGATGATTTAGCTGATGAAAAAGAAGGCGAAGAATCTGAAGATAAGCGCTTACCAGCTATGAGTATTGGGCAGAGCATAAAAGTCGAGGATTACAGTTGCGAAGGGCATGAAACTAAACCGCCTGCTCGCTATACCGAACCAACACTGGTTAAGAAGCTCGAAGAACTTGGTATTGGTCGCCCTTCCACATTTGCTTCAATTATTGCCACAATTCAAGATCGTGGTTATGTTTCAAAGCGCGGGCGAGCTCTAGTGCCTACTTTCTTAGCTTTTTCAGTTACCGGCTTGCTTGAAACACACTTTACAAAATTAGTTGATTATGAATTTACCGCGAGCATGGAAGAAGATCTCGACAAGATTGCAAGTGGTGAAGCTAAGCGCGTTGATTGGTTGCGCGATTTCTTCTATGGTCACGATGGTGAACCAGGCTTAAATGAACTATCAGCTGACTTAGGCGCTATCGATGCGCGCGAAGTTAACACCATGCGACTTTCACCTGAGATTGAAATTCGAGTAGGTCGTTATGGTGCTTACTTGCAAGAGGGCGAAGGCGAAACTCGCAAGCTAGCTAACGTTCCGGAATCATTAGCGCCAGATGAGTTAACTTTGGCAAAAGCAATCGAACTGCTTGCGGCTCCTTCGGGTGAACGCGAATTAGGAATCGACCCAACTACAAATTTACCGATCATCGCGAAGAGCGGACGCTTTGGCCCATATGTAACTGAAGTTTTCCCAGTAGAACCAGTAGTTGAAGGCGCTAAGAAGAAGCGCAAAAAAGCTGATGATCCAAAACCAAAGACTGCTTCGCTGCTTTCGACAATGACCCTTGACACAATTACTTACGAAGATGCGTTGCAACTTTTATCCTTGCCGCGCACGCTAGGAACCAATGCAGCCGGTGATGACATCACTGTACAAAATGGTCGCTATGGAGCTTACTTAAAAGCAGGTGCGGACTCGCGCACTTTAACTTCCGAAGAGCAATTGTTTTCAATTACCTTAGATGAAGCGCTCGAGATTTATTCAAAGCCAAAAGAACGCCGTCGCGGAGTTGCTAAACCACCACTTAAAGAATTGGGTATTGATCCAACTACTCAGAAACCTTTAATTGTTAAAGATGGGCGCTTTGGAATGTATGTAACTGATGGCGAAACTAATGCAACACTGCGCCGTGGTGACACAGTCGAAGCGATGACTATCGAACGCGGACTTGAATTACTTGCTGGCCGCCGAGCCTGGGAAGCTGAGAATGGCGGAGCCGCACGACCTAAGAAGAGTCGAAAAAAAGCAGCTAAAGCAGCGCCTACTTTGACGAAAAAAACCGTTAAAAAAACGGCTACTAAGCGAGTTGCTAAAAAGGCAGCCACTGGGAAAGCGAAAACCAAGCCCACTACGATTGAGCCGTGAGCAACACTCTTCCAAGACCGGCAGCGCCGGCACCAGATGAGACTCGAAGTGTTTTAGCAATCCCGGCTTTCCGCCGACTTTGGCAAGCGATGGCATTTGGTTCACTGGGCGATTGGCTTGGCCTACTAGCAACGACTGCGCTTGCTCAACAATTATCAGGCGGAGATTACGCAACAGCTAACTTTGCTATTGCTGGTGTCTTCATCGCTCGTTTATTGCCGGCAGTTTTCTTAGGACCTCTGGCTGGAGTTATTGCTGACCGACTTGATCGTCGAATGCTGATGGTTGTCGCTGACGTAATTCGCTTTGCTCTATATGTTTCCATTCCTATCGTTGGTAATTATTTTTGGCTTTATACCGCAACTATTTTGGTGGAGTGTGTTTCGCTTTTCTGGTCACCAGCGAAAGATGCAACCGTTCCGAATTTAGTTCCAAAAGAGAAACTCGAGAGCGCAAACCAAGTTTCCCTATTTGCCGCTTACGGAACTGCACCAATTGCAGCAGGACTATTTGCGATATTAGCGCTTCTAAGTAGCGCTATTGCTTCTGCTTTTCCAAGCTTTAAAGGCACCTCAATTGATATTGCACTTTACATAAACGCTTTAAGTTTTGCATTTAGCGCTTGGACAATTTTCCATTTGCACGAAATACCAAAACGCCATGAAGCTAGCAAGAAAGCTGGCTCCAGCGTAGGCAAGTCTTTGATTGAAGGTTATAAAGCGGTCAGTAGCTCAAAGATTATTCGCGGCCTGATTGTTGGAATGATCGGCGCCTTCATTGCAGCTGGCGCAGTTATTGGCTTAGCACGAACCTTTGTAGGTGATTTAGGTGGCGGCGATGCTGGTTACGGCGTGCTCTTTGGTTCGGTATTTACCGGCCTAGCAATTGGAATCGCATTTGGTCCGAAAATATTTGCCCAGTTCTCTCGCCGCCGACTATTTGGCGCTTCTTTAACTGTTGCAGGATCATTCCTAGTACTTCTTGCTGCCATTCCTAACTTCACCCTAGCTGTCTTTATCGTGATTATTTTGGGCGCTTTTTCTGGTGTTTGCTGGGTAACTGGCTTCACGATGCTTGGCCTTGAAGTACATGATGATGTTCGTGGCCGCACTTTTGCATTTATGCAATCAATTATTCGCGTGACTTTGGTTGCGGTTCTGGCTATCTCACCGATAATCGCCGCCTATATTGGTGAGTACCGAATTAAAGTTCGTAATACCGAAGTTGCTTACAACGGTGCTGCTATAACTTTGTTATTCGCTGGCTTATTTGCAATCTTAATTGGCGCAGTTTCCTACCATCAGATGAAAGACCGCCCAAATGTTTCCATCTGGAGTGATATTTCAAATGCGATTAAAGGTGAACTTGGTTCAATTACCGGAGCGCAAACAAAGGGAATCTTTATTGCCTTTGAAGGTGGCGAAGGCAGCGGCAAATCAACTCAAAGCAAATTGCTTAAGGAGTGGCTAGAAGAAGAAGGCGAAGAAGTACTTCTTAGTCGCGAACCTGGCGGCACTGAGATGGGTAAAGATTTACGCCGAATTTTGCTTGATCATTCAACTGGTGAAATTTCACCACGTGCCGAAGCGCTTTTATATGCCGCAGATCGTGCGCATCATGTCTTTTCAAAAATTCGCCCAGCGTTAGATCGCGGCGAAGTTGTAATTACCGATCGCTACTTTGATTCTTCAATCGCTTATCAGGGTGCTGGTCGTGTCCTAGTTTCAGGCGAGGTAGCGCGCATTTCGCGTTGGGCTACTGAGTCACTCTTCCCAACGCTAACAATTTTGATTGATCAACCTGCTGAAATCGGCCTGGGCCGTTTAAAGAGTAAAGATCGTTTGGAAATCGAACCAATTGATTTCCACGAAAGAATTCGTCAAGAATATTTACAGTTAACACTTCTTGATCCTGAGCGTTATTTAGTTGTAGATGGACGACAAACCATTGAAGAAATTCATAATGAAATCATTGCTCGAGTTGGCGAAATTCCTGGTCTGCGTCGCAACATTCGCGATGCGCAAGGAAATCGTTTAACCAAACCAATCCGTCGCGCTGCAACAACTGCTCGAAATACTGCGCGCAAAACAGTAAAGAAGAAGTAGCGATGTCGGTCTACGATCAATTAGTTGGGCAAGCCCATCTAGTAAAAATTCTTGAAGGTGCTGTCGCTGCCGCTCGTAGCGGCGAAGAATCACAAGAAATGACACATGCCTGGCTATTTACTGGTCCACCCGGAAGCGGTCGATCATCTGCCGCGGTTGCGTTCGCTTCAGCCCTGATCTGTAGCAATGATGGTTGCGGAACCTGTGCTAACTGCAGAGCAGCCAAGGCTGGCACGCACGCTGATGTGGAAATTATTCGTACCGAAGGTTTATCAATCAAGATTGAAGAAATCCGCGAACTGCTAACTCGCGTCGCTTGGGCACCGGCGATGGGCGGGTGGCGAGTTGTAGTCATGGAAGACGCTGATCGCCTGACCGAATCTGCAGCTAATGCGCTTCTAAAAGCGATCGAAGAGCCCGGAAATCGCACAGTTTGGTTGTTATGCGCACCAACTTTGCATGATGTGTTGCCGACCATTCGATCAAGATGTCGTCATCTGCAGTTAGTAACACCCAGCGCTAAAGACGTAGCAGATGTTTTGATTAATCGCGAAGGTGTTTCACCGGCGATGGCCGATTATGCAGCCCGCGCTTCGCAAGGACATATTGGTCGCGCTAGATACCTAGCAAGTGATGAGACCATTCGAAATCGCCGAAATACAATTATTAAATTACCGATGCAGATTAACGATATCGCATCTGCATTCAAAGCTGCTGAAACTATTTTAAACTTAGCCACCGAAGAAGCAGAAGTTGCCGCTAGTGCTAGAGATGAAAAAGAGAGCGCAGAATTAGCAGAAGCTTGGGGCAAAGGAGCAACTGGACGCGGAATGGCCACCGGCGGTTCAAAAGCAATCAAAGATTTAGAGAAAGAACAGAAATCTCGCGCCACTCGAATGATTAGAGATTCAATAGATGGTGCTCTAGTAGATATTGCAACTTTGTATCGCGATGTAATGTTTCTTCAATCTGGCACCCAAGGTGCACTGATTAATCAAGAGTTTGCCTCAGATATTTCAAAGATGGCGGAGCGAATTCCGGCGGCAAAAACTGTTTTAAAGATAGATGCGATTATGTCGGCTCGCAAAAACTTAAGTCATAACGCAGCTCCACTGCTAACGCTAGAGGCGCTCATGTGCCAATTAGCTCAAGCATGATCCAAAAAAGGATTGCACTTGTACTTACTTCCATTTTGCTTTTAACAAGTTGTGCCGCATCAGAACCCGAACCCCTTTCTTCGCTCTCTCAATATCAAACTCAAGAACTTAAGTGGCGTGATTGCTATGGAAATTACCAGTGCTCATCCTTGTTAGTCCCAATTGACTACGCAGATTTATCAGGTGGCGCTTTTTCATTAGCATTATTGCGTTATCAAGCGCTAGATCAAGATCGCCGAATAGGCTCATTGGTCGTAAACCCAGGTGGGCCAGGCTCATCAGGGGTTGATTATGCCTATAGCGCTGAATACATAGTCAGCCCAGAGATTCTAGAACGCTTCGATATTGTTGGTTTCGACCCGCGTGGAGTCGGAGAAAGTGCCGCAATTAAATGCCTAAACGACGCTGAAACTGATGCCAGTTTTGCAGCAGATCCGAAACCTGACGATGAAGCTGAGTTTGTGCTATTTATAAGCGATGCGCGAGATTATTTTGCCAAGTGTTCGGAAAATACCGAACATCTCACCAACTACAGCACTTTAAATAGTGCCCGCGATTTAGAGATCTTACGTTCCGCTCTGGGCGATGAGCAGTTGAACTTTTTAGGAAAGTCTTATGGCACTTACCTTGGGACTTTATATGCCGAGCTGTTTCCGGAAAGCGTAGGTCGTTTTGTATTAGATGGTGCAGTTGATCCGAATAGTAATAATCGTGAGGCCGTACTTGGCCAAGCAATCGGTTTTGAATCAGCACTTAACGCATTCATTAGTAATTGTTTGAATAGTAGTTCTTGTGCTTTAACAGGTGATTTACAATCAGCTCGAAATCAAGTCATTGATTTACTGACAAACACTGCAATCACACCACTTGAAAGTAAGTCTGGTCGCGAAGTTACCGAAGGCTTAGTATTACTCGGAATTGCATCAGCTCTATATGACAGTGAATCGGGTTGGCCGGTTTTACGTGATGCATTTAAAGAAGCAACGCTAGGAAGTGGCACAAGTTTCTTAACTTTGGCAGATCAATATGCTGGGCGCCAAGAAAATGGCAAATACTTAAGCAATGAAAATGATGCGCTGCAAGTGATAAGTTGCCTCGACCAGAATGAATTAGAAACAGTTTCCACATTCAAAAAAGGCGTAGCTGAGTTCGCTAAAAGAGCACCAATATTTGGTCCCTATCTGGCCTATGCTGGTTTAGCCTGTCGTTACTTTCCAAACTTGAGCAGTGTGGAACAAATTGAAATTAAGAGTTTGAAAACAAAACCGATTCTGATTGTCGGAACAACTAGAGATCCAGCAACTCCATATAAATGGGCGCAATCACTAGCAAAGATATTCGAGGGCTCCATTTTGATTACCCTTGATGGCGATGGCCACGCTGGCCACGGTCGCGGCTCAACTTGCGTGGATTCGGCCGTAGATCGCTACTTATTAACTGGAGCCATGCCTAAATCAGAGCTTTTCTGCGCTAAATAGCTAGATCTTGGAGCATTGGGTCGGCCACCGCATAATTAGGTCATGGTCGATACCACAGGTGGATTTACTAGCGTAGGCCTGCAATTAGAAACAGAAACTTTGTTACTACCATCTTTATCGCAAAGCGAAGCGATTGAAATTGGCGAGATTGCTCATCAGTTAGGACGCGATCGTGGTTTAGCGATCACGATTGAAGTGCAATTAGGAAAATGGCCGGTATTTCATGTTGCGCTACCTGGCACGAAACCAGAAAATGACAACTGGATAGCTCGTAAAGCTCGCGTAGTTCATGCAACTGGTAACTCATCAATGCGCGAAAGAGTTTTTGCTGAAGAGAATGGTTTTGATTGGTATTTAAAGAACGATTTAGCTGAGGAACTTCATGCAATTCATGGTGGTGGATTGCCACTTAATGTGAACGGATTAGGATTAGCAGGAGTATTACTAATAAGTGGATTGCCTCAAGTTCAAGATCATTTGCTTGGAGTTGAAGTAATTGCCGAGTTTTTAGCGCGAAAAGGTGAACAACAGTGAGTATTTGGGTTTGTGGTGAGGTCTTAATCGACCTATTGCCAGGTGACTCTAGTGACCCTAGTGACCCTAGTGACCCTGGGCGCATTGCAATTGTTGGCGGCGGCCCAGCAAATACCGCCAAAGCACTTTCTCGCTTGGGCCATGAAGTTCAATTCATTGATGGAATTTCGACCGATGCTTATGGAAAATCAGCGCGCGAAGAATTGATTCGCGACAGCGTCGGTTTGGATCTGGCACTAACAAGTGAGCTACCAACTTGTACTGCAACTGTTTCATTGAGCAGTGATGGTTCTGCAAGTTATGAATTCTTAATTAACAATACTGCGACTTTTGCTTTTGAAAATTCATGGCTGCCAGATCCAGAAAAATACAAACCAGAAGTTTTACAGATCGGCACGCTAGTTACGATCATTGAACCAGGCGCATCAGTGCTTTATGACTGGGCGGTTCAAGTAAGTGAATTTGCCCCAATAGTCTTTGACCCAAATATTAGACCGAGTGTGATGCCTGACTTGATTAAATATCGTGATGAAGTTGAAAAATGGATCAAGATTAGTAGCGTAGTTAAATTCAGCGAAGATGACATTGCAGCGCTTTATCCAAACGAAGACCCCATTGGAATTGCCAAAATCTGTATTGAAAAAGGTGTGCAATTAGTTGTCATTACAAAAGGCGCAAATGGCCTAGTTGGCGTTACTGTTGATGGTGTCGTTGAAGTTCCAGGCATAAAAGTTGCTGTGGTAGATACCGTTGGTGCTGGCGATACAGTCGGCGCAATTATTGTCGAAGCTGTCACTCAGATAGGCATTTTGAATTTAACGGGTTTGAAATTACGTGAAGTTTTACATCGGGCTGCAGTTGCAGCGGCGATTACTTGTTCTCGTGCGGGAGCTCAACCACCTCGCGCATTCGAACTAACCGAAGCACTCGAGCGGAACTAAAATGCAATTCATTGACGATGCTGAATTCCAAATAAATATCGATTTAGATCAAGGTGCTCGTATTGCCTCGCTAATTTGGCGAGATATGCAGTTCACTTTGCCCTTTCGTGGCACCCCCGTAAATTATGGCTGGTACGGCATGGGCCCTTGGGCTGGCCGCGTTCGCGATGGCTTAATTACTGGTGCCAATGGTCAGGAACACCAATTGCCACAAATCTTTGATCCGCCGAATGCACTGCACGGTTATGGCTTCACTTCATCGTGGCAAGAAATCGGACCCGGACGTTCGTTATTACATTTACCCGCACCTTATGGTGGCGCAACGTTAGAACAAACAATTGAAGTATTAGATGATGCAATTCGTTGGTCACTTGAATATGAACCAGGTGATTGCGACTTGCCAGCTTGGTTAGGTTTACATCCCTGGTTTGCCCGCGACTTAGATCGTGGCGGCAGTGCAGTGATTGATTTTTCTGCAAATCAAATGATGCAACGTGGTTCAGACGGTTTACCTACTGGCGAATTAATTAAACCAACACCAGAACCATGGGATGACGCTTTCACTGGCGTGATTGGTACGCCAGCAATTGTTTGGGAAGATGTTGCTCGAATCGATATTGAGTGCGATGCACCTTGGTGGGTCGTGTATAGCGAAGATGCCGAAGGTGTTTGTATCGAACCACAAACTGCGCCACCTGATGCGGCTAACTTAGGAATTACTGGCGAGCATTACATTGAAGCGTTATTTGTTTTCACCGAAGAATAGGAATATAAATGATCAACCGTGAGCGTCTAGCAACCTTAACTGCACGCGAAGAAGAACGCTTTCTAAAATTACATCCTAAAAGCGGTGAACTATTTGAAAAAGCAAAGCGCTCAATGCCCGGTGGAGTTCCGATGTCCTGGATGGCTAAATGGCCTGGTGCGTACCCGGTCTTTATTGACCAGGCCAAAGGCGCGCGCTTTACCGATGTTGACGGTAATTCATATATTGACTTTTGTTTAGGTGATACCGGATCCATGACTGGCCATTCACCTGATGCCACAGTTGCCGCGATTCGCGAACAAGCCGGTAAGGGCATTACTGCAATGTTGCCAACAGCTGATGCCGCAATAGTTTCAGCTGAATTAGCCAACCGATTCGGCCTGCCGCTTTGGCAATTCACCGTCTCGGCAACAGACGCTAATCGCCATGTAATTCGCTACTCCCGCCTGCTTACAGGCCGCTCAAAAATCGTGGTTATTGATCGTTGTTATCACGGCTCAGTGGATGAAACTTTCGCAACTTTAGACGCGAGCGGAAATACTGTAGCTCGCGAAGGAAACATTGGCGCACCAGTTGCACTTGATCAAACAACTCGGGTGGTTGAATTCAACGATATTGCCGGCATGGAAAAAGCGTTAGCTAATGGCGATGTTGCTGCAATCTTGATGGAACCAGCGATGACTAATGTTGGAATTGTTTTGCCACAAGCCGGCTACTTAGAGGCAGTGCAAGAACTCGCAAAGAAGTACGGCACAATTTTAATTATCGATGAGACCCACACAATTTCAGTTGGTCCTGGTGGAATGACGGCAGACCGCGGATTAAAGCCAGACTTTTTAACTATCGGTAAAGCAATTGGTGGCGGAATCCCGACCGGAACTTTCGGCATGACTCAAGCGATCGCCGATTCAATTAAAAAAATGGTTGAACTAGAAATTATTGATACTGGCGGAATTGGCGGAACGCTGGCCGGAAATGCACTCTCACTCGCTGCAATGCGCGCAACACTTACAAACGTTCTTACCAAAGAGAACTTTGACCGCATGATTGATCTGGGAAATCGTTGGTCTGATGGCGTAGATGCTGCGATTGCTGAATTTGATTTGCCATGGAGCTGCAATCGTTTAGGCGCACGTGGCGAATACATTTTCGGAAAAGTTGCCCCCGTTACAGGCGCCGATGCAAATAACGCAGGCGATTTTGAGCTTGAGCAGTACATACATTTGCGCATGCTAAATGATGGTTTTTTGATTACGCCATTTCATAACATGGCCTTGATGTGTCCTGACACTACGACCGCTGATGTTGATGCTCACTCAGCCGCATTTCGAAAGATGTGCGCTGAGTTAGTTAAAGCCTAATTTCTTATAAAGAATAAGCGCCGCATGGTTATCGGCATCTACGTAGAGCATTGATTCCTTGATTTCTTTAGCCTGGAAGTAACGCAGAGCTGTAAGCATTAAAGCTTTGCCCAGACCAGAGCTATGGGTGCTGGGGTTTACGCCAATTACATAAATTTCCCCAATTGCGCCTTCATTTACCCGGTCGTGATGGATTTTGGTCCAACAAAAACCAATAATTTCACCCTTATCGCGGGCTAGAAAGAAACCATCGGCATCAAACCAACTTTCTTTCATACGATTAGTTAAATCCTGCATTACCCAATCACCTTGATCTGGATGGGCAATGAAAATCTTGTTATTAAGCGCTAACCATTCCTCGGCATCTGCAGATTTAAATGTTGTTATCTCAGCAGAGGTAACTGGTTCTGGGAATTGCGCAACGAGAGAACGGTGCAACTTTAGAATGGTGCGCACAACTAAATCCGTTCGGATACTTGAGCATCTTTCGTGGCACTTGATACGGTAAATCGATAACCGACATTTCGCACGGTACCGATGATCGCTTCATGCTCTGGACCAAGTTTGGAACGAAGGCGACGAATATGCACATCGACAGTGCGAGTGCCGCCGAAATAATCGTAACCCCAAATTTCTTGTAACAACTGAGCGCGAGTAAAGACGCGACCCGGATGCTGTGCTAAAAACTTAAGTAGTTCAAATTCTTTAAATGTTAAATCAAGTGCGCGACCTTTAATGCGTGCGGTGTAACTATTCTCATCAATTGCAACTTCACCAGTTCTGATTTCACCAGATGTCGGATCATTCTCGGCTAAGTGTGCCGCAAATTCACCAATCGCAATTCGAATACGTGCATCAACTTCGGCAGGTCCGGCGGTATCAAGTATTACATCGTCAATACCCCACTCAGCGCTAAGCGCCGATAAACCACCTTCAGTAGTAATCACAATCACTGGCGCACCAGTTCCAGTGGCGTGAAGTAACTTTGCCAAATTTTTTGCTGCTGGAATTTCGCGACGAGCATCCAATAACAGTATGTCTGCTTCGGGTACATCAATCAAAACACTTGCTTCAGCCGGAACTATTTTTACCTGATGCTGCAGCAAAGCCAGTGATGGCAGAACTTCAGCGCTCGCGCCAAGAGTGTTTGTAAGTAGCAACACTCTTGCCATTTGCGCTCACCCGCTTCCAGTTGCGTTCTAGGTGTTAAGTGCCACAGACTACTCTCGTGAAAACTTTCCTACCAATTCTTATCGTGCTGGGGTTGGCAACTGCGTATGGGCTCTGGTACCAAGGCTCGCGCGGAAAGATTCAAGCCAAAGCCATCTCTGGCAAGGCTTTATCAGCATCGGTAATTGGCGGCGATCTTGGATCTCGGGCCACCTTGGTGCAATTTTCATCAGCCTTCTGCACTCCATGTCGCGCTACTCGCACCTTGCTTGAAAACGTCGTGACCGAGTTAAGCGATGTGCGTCATGTCGAAATCGACGCTGAGACAAATTTGGAGTTAGTACGAAAGTTAGATATCCGATCAACACCGACCACGCTGATATTGAATGGTTTCGGTATTGAAGTAGGGCGTGCTGTTGGTGCGCCCAAGCGTGATCAAGTGTTGGCTGCGCTCGCAGCCATAAAGTGACACCTGCAAGTAACTCGCAATTAGGCTTTTCTGCGTAGCCTCTTTATTCTTATGACATGTCTTTGGCTCTCGATAGCTTCTTTACAAAGCGACGCGTACTTGATTACGGTCGCTTAGCTGTCTCGTTGTGTTGTAACTAAAACTCGATTTATCCCAGTTTTAGTAACCCACAACCAAGAAAAGTAGGAAACAAATGACAACTTTAGAGAAAAAAGATACCGCAATTGTAATTGATGCACGCGGGCCAAGATTTTCAGCAGCGATCACAGTAGTTGTATTAGCGAGCGCTCTTGCAACACAGTCGCTACTTTTGATTGCTTTTCAGTTGGCCGTATTTCTGATTGGTGCAACCAAAGGACCACAGTTCACGCCTTATGCATTTCTATTTAAAAGTTTGATCAAGCCACATCTCAAGAGTGATTTCGTTCCTGAAGATGTGCGGCCACCACAATTTGCTCAAGCAGTCGGGATGGTATTTGCAGCCATTGCTGTTGCTGGGCTGGTTTCTGGCGCCACTATCGTTTTCACAATTGCAACCGGCTTTGCTCTAGCAGCAGCTTTCTTAAATGCCGCCTTTAATTACTGCTTAGGCTGCGAATTTTACTTAATTCTTCTGCGTGCTCGCCGCTAATCGGCTGACCAGATAACCCATTTATGAAAATCTAAGTAGGATTAACCCATGGCTGATCAGCACGAATTACGCGATAAAGGTTTGCGCTTAACACCGCAGAGAGAGTTAGTTCTATCTGCAGTGCGCGAACTTGGGCATGCCACACCTGAAGAAGTTGCCGAGAAAGTTCGCCAAACACACCCAGGCATCAATCTTTCAACGGTGTATCGCAACTTAGAAACTCTCGAAAATGTGGGCTTAGTTCAGCACACTCACTTGGGTCATGGTGGCGCTACTTACCACGCAGCTGAAGAGTTAACCCACTTACATTTAGTTTGCGGAGTTTGCGGCTCAGTCGGAGATGCACCTATCGAAGTAGCGGCTAACTTTGTAAATGCGTTAGCCGATGATTACGGTTTTAAAACTGATGTCACGCACTTTGCGGTTTATGGCACTTGCTCAACTTGTTTTGCTGCCGAAAGTAAGTAATGAGCGCTGTACTCGTTGAGGACGGCCCCGATAAAGGTGCAGTTTGGCATTTTGGTGATCCGGTAAAAGAACAACGTGCACTCGAAGCGGGTACCGCTTGGGCGGATTTATCACACTTCGAAGTTGTCGCACTATCTGGGCCAGAACGTTTAACTTGGTTAAATCTGTTAACTACCCAAGATCACGAAAATTTATTAGCTGGTCAATGGCAGCACGCTTTAATTTTAGATCCGAAAGGCCACATCGAACACCAATTCTTTTTAGTCGATGATGGCGATACGACTTGGCTGATAGTTAATCCAGGGCGAAGTGCAGAGTTAGTATCGCACTTAAATAAAATGAAATTTCGAGCACAAGTTGAAATTCACGATGCCACTGCAGAATTTGCAGTACTACGAGCCCCGGGCAAGATGGATGAAATCGGCGGCCCATACGCACTTGTGCCACGTGCCGAATTAGTAAATATGATCGAAACTTTTAATTCGGTTGCAACCCAAGTCGGAACTTGGTCGCTAGATGCAATGAGAGTAGCTGCCGGGTTGCCGCGAATAGGTTTTGAAACCGATCATAAATCGATTCCTAATGAGCTAGGACTTTTAAATAGTGCAGTACACCTAAATAAGGGCTGTTATCGTGGTCAAGAAACTGTGGCAAAAATAAATAATCTTGGAAATCCACCACGTCGTTTAGTGATGTTGCACCTTGATGGAACCGAAGTTAATTTTCCTAAAGTTGGAACTCCAGTCGAAAACGATGGGGTAGTAGTTGGCTATTTGGGAACCGTAGCTAGACACCATGAGTTAGGCCCAATCGCACTCGCCGTGGTTAAGCGAAACACTCCGTTAGATGCAACTCTTTCAGTTGCTGGAATTCCAGCCGCACAAGAAGCGATAGTCGCAGGTAAATAGTAAATGGAACTACTCGGTCAGTTATTACTTACTTTAGTTGCAGGGCTCGCGATCATGTGGGCCGTAAGAAAGATGTAAGTAACCGATAGACTTGCAGGCATGGAGCTCTTAACCTCAATTCTCCTTGGCCTGATTTCCTTAGTCATTGGCGCCGGATTATTGTTCTTTGCATTTACCAGCCGCAGAGATCCTGAAAGTGCTCGCTACCGAGATAGCAGAAAGCGAACTGGCAGATAATGGTTTTTACGATTCCCGAAGGTCTTCACCCTGATTTAAATCCACTGGCTTGGCTAGTTGGAACTTGGCGTGGCAAGGGTCATGGGGAATATCCAACAATTAAACCGTTTCAATTTATCTCAGAAACTGTTTTCAATCACGATGGTCGCCCGTTTCTAAATTACTTCTCACGCTCTTGGATCGTCGATGATGATGGCGAAATTATCAGGCCGGGTGCAAGCGAGGCAGGATTCTGGCGAGTTAAGCCAAATAATGTGCTCGAAGTTGTAATTTCACATAACACGGGAATAACTGAAGGCTGGCTCGGTCATTTCGATGGGCCAAAGATTCAATTAGCAATGGATCAAGGTTATTCTGCGCCAAGTGCAAAAATTGTTACTGCTGGCGTTCGTCTTTACGGATTAGTTGAAGGCGAGCTTTTCTACGCATATGACATGGCTGCTGAAGGACAAAACCTGCAGGCACATATTTGGTCAACTAGCCCTCGCTCGACAGATTAATCATGAGCGTTGTTTTAGCGCAATTAGTGCGCAGTGGGTTAGTTGAATCAACTCATAGCGGATATTTAATTATCATCGGCCCCGATGGCTCTGAGCTATTAACTCTCGGCGATGTTGATGCTGAGATGTATCCACGTTCGGCCATTAAATCTTTACAAGCCGCAGCGATGGTTCGTCTTGGGCTAGAACTTAACGATGAGCAATTAGCATTGGTTTGCGCAAGTCATGGTGGAACCGATAGGCATCAAGCGGTTGCTCTAGAAATATTAAAAAGTGCTGGATTATCAGAATCAGATTTACAAAACACTCCAGATCGCCCACTTGATCGCAAAGCACGGATTGCTTTTGGAGCTAAACCAGCAACTTCATTAGCGGCAAATTGCAGCGGTAAGCATGCGGGAATGTTAGCAACCTGTGTTGCTAATGGATGGGATGTAAAAACATATCGCGATGCTAACCATCCGTTGCAAGTCGCAATTGCAAATGAGATTGAAAAACTAACTGGTAAATCAATAAACCGCACTAGTGTCGATGGATGTGGTGCTCCACTATTTTCTATGAGTACGCGATCTATTGCTGTAGCCGCGCGAAAAATGCGTATTGGAAGTGACCTAGTATTTAATCGAGTAATTAACGCATGTTTAAAGCATCCGGAAATGATTTTGGCTGAAGGCGCTTTCGATACTCGCATGATGCGCGCAGTCCCTGGGCTATTAGTAAAAGGCGGCGCCGAAAGCGTGATGCTGGCATCTTTGGCTGATGGCAGTGCGATTGCTTGGAAGATTTCTGATGGCGCTAATCGTGCAAATGGCCCAATGATGAAAGCGGCCCTCGCTAAATTAGGCATAACAATCGAGGGTGAATTTGTTGATGTGCTGGGCGGTGGAACCGTAGTCGGCTCACTTAGCGCTACGTTTTAATCAGCGTTACCCTTTAACCATGAACGCCCGAATTGCAACCTTGATGGTGCATACCTCGCCACTGGATCAACCAGGAATTGGCGATGCTGGTGGCATGAATATTTATGTGATTGAAAGCGCTGAACGTATGGCTGTAATGGGCGTTGAAGTAGATATTTTTACTCGTCGCACAAATTCTGATGTTGCAGATATTGTCGAGGTATCTTCAGGAGTTCGAGTAATTCAATTAAATGTTGGTCCACTAAATGGTGTTACTAAAGAAGTTTTACCCAGATTGATTCCAGATATTGCCGAAGAGTTCAAGAAGAAAATTTCTGCTGAAACCAAATACGATCTAATTCATTCGCATTATTGGATTTCTGGCAAAGTTGCGATGATCGCTAGCAAAGCTCTCGATATCCCATTCGTTCATACGATGCACACAATGGCGCGAGTTAAGAATTTAAACTTGGCTGAAGGTGAAATTCCAGAGCCGATGATTCGAGTACAAGGTGAAACTCAAGTTGTGGCGGCTGCACAAGCGTTGATTGCTAATACCGATGCCGAAGCTGCAAGTTTGGTATCACTCTACGAAGCCTGCCCAGATAGCGTGCGAGTAGTTTCACCGGGTGTAGATCTTTATAAATTTATACCGGGCGATGGCAAGAAAGCAGCTCGCGAGCGCTTAGGCGTTCCAGCTAACGCTAATGTGATCACTTTTGTAGGTCGTATTCAGCCACATAAAGGTCCTGAGCTTCTGATCAGAGCAATCTCAGAAATGTTAAACCACTCGCCAATTTTGCGAAGCGGTTTGATAGTAAATATTGTGGGTGGCTCATCAGGTTCAAACACTTCCGAGGTAGAGCGCCTGAAAGAGTTAGTTAGTTGGCTAGCAATTTCTGATGTAATTAAATTTGCCGAACCAGTTCCGCGTAATGACTTGCCTGATTGGTATCGCAGTGCGGATTTAGTTTGCGTGCCAAGTTATAGCGAGTCCTTTGGTTTGGTTGCACTTGAAGCACAAGCCTGCGGCACACCTGTGGTTGCAACCGCAGTTGGCGGCTTACGAACTGCGGTTGCTGACGGTATTTCAGGCGTTTTAGTTGATGGTCACGACCCCCGCGCGTGGTCCTCAATTTTGGCGCGCTTATTAAGTGAACCGCAACGTCGAGTATTGCTCTCAATGGGTGCAGTTGAGCACGCATCGCACTTTGGTTGGGATGCAACTGCGCGCGGCACTTTAGATATTTACGATCGCGTTATTTCTGAAATCGCACGTAAAAAAATCGCCGGTGCTTAAGCAATGAGTGCGCTTAACCCAACTGAAGTTATCTTAGAATTTCTGGAATCACATGATTTAGCATTTGAGCAGAGCAACTTAACTACTTTTCTCATTACTTTACCCGGCGAAAAGAAACAACAAACTCACTGTGCATTGGTAATCGGCGATCACTCACTGAGCATAAATGCCTTTGTAATTCGTAAACCTGATGAAAATGAAGATCAAGTGCACGCCTGGTGTTTACAGAAGAACGCCGGACTCTACGGAATTGCTTTTGCTATTAACGAATTGCGAGATATTTACTTAGTAGGCCGCCTGCCTTTAGCTGCAGTTACCAATCAAGAGATAGATCGAATAATTGGCAGCGTATTACAAGTCGCAGATTCATCTTTTAATCCATTACTTGAGATTGGCTTTTCCAGCGCAATACGTCGGGAATGGGCTTGGCGGGTTTCGCGCGGCGAATCGCTGGCGAATCTTGAAGCATTTTCACATTTGATTTAATTCATCTAGGATTACGTTATGAGCAACTTTGAATTAATCCTGCTACGCCATGGCGAAAGCGAGTGGAATGCCAAGAATCTCTTCACTGGCTGGGTAGATGTTCGTCTCTCTGCTGCCGGCGAGGCTGAGGCTGCACGCGGTGGAAAGTTGCTCGTTGAAAATAACTTGTTGCCCGATGTAGTTCATACTTCGTTGCTTCGTCGCGCGATCCATACTTCACAGTTAGCTCTCGATGCTTGCGATCGTCATTGGATTCCAGTTAATCGCTCTTGGCGTTTAAATGAGCGTCACTACGGTGCGCTACAAGGTAAAGATAAGAAAGAAACGCTAGCTACTTATGGCGAAGAACAATTCAAGCTTTGGCGTCGTTCTTATGACGTGCCACCACCACCAATTGATGCGAACGATCCTTATAGCCAAACTGGCGACGCTCGCTACGCTGATTTAGGCTCAGATTTGCCAGCAACTGAATGTTTAAAAGATGTAGTTACTCGCATGATGCCTTACTGGACCGGCAATATCGTGCCTGACCTAAAGGCAGGCAAACGAGTTCTTGTTACTGCCCACGGAAATTCGTTACGCGCGCTAGTTAAACACTTAGATGGAATCTCCGAATCTGATATCGCTGAATTAAACATTCCAACTGGAATTCCGTTACTTTATAAATTGGATGCAGATCTAAAACCAATTAAACGTGGTGGTGAGTATTTAGATCCAGCTGCAGCAGCTGCGGCAATTGAAGCTGTTGCAAATCAGGGCAAGAAGTAATTAATTATTTGCAGAGTTTGCGTACTCGCCGGTGACTAAGTAATAGACACGGCGAGCAATCGACACAGCATGGTCTGAGCAACGCTCGTAATAACGACCTAACAAAGTCATATCAATTGCGGTTTCAATTCCGTATGGCCAAGAGTCATCAAGCAAGATTTCAAATAGACGACGGTGCAAAATATCCATCTCATCATCATCTTTTTCAAGCTGTAGCGCGGCTTCAAGGTCGCGAGATTCAATTACCCCAATTGCTTTTTTAGTAATGCGAGCGGTCACATTACCCATTTCTTGCAGAGTTAAAGCAAGTTCAGGTGGAACAGCCGCTGATGGGTAGCGCATGCGAGTTAACTTTGCGACGTGATGCGCCAAGTCGCCCATACGCTCAAGGTCAGCGCTCATACGAAGTGAGGTGACCAAGGTGCGTAGGTCGCCAGCAACGGGCTGTTGACGAGCCATCAAATTTATCGCGCGTGCCTCGATGTCATGTTGCATTTCATCGATTGCATCGTCTTCGGAAATAATTTCTTCGGCAGCTTTAAGGTCCGCGGTAAGTAGAGCGGTAGTCGCACGTTCCATCGCCTTATTAACCTGGTGGCCCATTTCCACAAGGGAAACACCAATGCCATCTAAGTCATCGTGAAAGGAATCGCGCATGGGCATAACTTAGACCTTCGGCACATCGGATTCGTGTTATTAAGTGAACGGGTCGCAAATCTGAGGTAAATATCTGGGTGAAAGGGGTGTAAATGGCTGATTAGGTAGTACTCAAAGTGAACTCTTCTCTACGATAGGGCTATGTTCCGGCGTCGAAATAAGGAAGCAGCAGTCGAAGCCGGCTGGCAAATTCCTAATTCCCTGCTTGAATTGTTGGGAATTCTCGATGCTGAGTATTTAATTCTTGCCCCAGGCGAGCAAGTTCTTTCTTCTTCCGCTGGCACTAGTGCACTCGCCATGATTCGTGATGGACGATTGGTTTCGACCCCGCTACTTAACTTGGTACGTGCAGTGCGTCGCTCAAATGTTTATCAAGAAGCAACTATTGAATTACCACGCGGCCCGATTGGACAAGGCACCCATGATCTGTTGGTCCGCGTTTCACCGATCGGAGCCGAAGGGTTAATTGTCGCGCTAATTTTTGACGATAGTGAATTAAGACGTCTCGATGCGATCCGGCGCGATTTTGTGGCAAATATTTCGCATGAACTTAAAACCCCAATCGGAGCACTCTCCATTCTGAGCGAAGCAGTACTTGAAGCGAGTGATGATAAAGAAGCGGTTGAAAAATTCGCTGGCCGAATGCAGATCGAAGCTAAACGATTAACGGATTTAGTTCAAGAAATCATTAACCTATCGCGGCTACAAGATGGTGACCCACTTAAGAACGCTCAACCATATTCAATGTCGGATCTAATTAATCAAGCGATAGACGAGTCTCGATTAACTGCTGAAAAGCGAAAAATTTCTTTGGTATTTATTCCGACTACAGATTATTTAGTTTTAGGTGATCGCAGTCAGTTAGAAATGGCGGTAAGTAATTTAGTTGAGAATGCAATTAACTACAGCCCCGACTCAACTCAAGTTGCAATCGTATTGACGTGCAAAGATAAATTGGTTGAGATTTCAGTAACTGACCAAGGTATTGGAATTCCAGAAAAAGAGATTGAGCGAATTTTCGAACGCTTCTATCGAGTAGACCCAGCCCGTTCGCGAGCAACTGGCGGAACTGGTTTAGGACTTTCAATCGTTAAGCATGTTGCTACTAATCACGGCGGAGATATTTCAGTCTGGAGTAACGAAGGCTCTGGAAGCACCTTCACGATCAGATTGCCAGAATTTATTGAAACTGAAAGTTATCGCTCTACCAACCAGGAGGAAAAACAATGACTCGAATATTAGTGGTCGAGGATGAAGAATCTTTTTCCGAGGCGTTGGCCTACTTATTGGGCAAAGAAGGATTCGATGTTGTTATAGCCGATACCGGCACAGCAGCAGTTGAACTCTTCGATAAACATGGCGCCGACTTAGTCTTGCTCGATTTGATGTTGCCAGGCTTATCCGGAACTGAAGTTTGCAAGCAGTTACGCACGCGTTCTGCAGTTCCCATCATTATGTTGACTGCCAAAGATGCCGAAATTGATAAAGTC
>JBILXJ010000040.1:0-7436 GCA_044378655.1 Candidatus Planktophila sp.
GCCGCTGCGCTATTGGCTTTTAGCTTATCTTTTGATGATTACATCATTACCAACTTTAATTCGGGCACGATAAAAACTTTCCCAGAGTTTGTTTACACCTCGGCTGCCCGCGGAATTCCGGCACAGGCCAATGTAATTGGTTCGGCGATGTTCTTCTTAGCGCTGGCAATCGTGATAACTGGGCAGATTGCGGGTCGTAAGCGTAAAGTGAGCGCATGACCAATCACGGCAATTTGTACGGCCCCAGCTTTACCTTCTTAGGCATTCCGGCCTGTGATCTTGAGGTGCCATCAAGTTATGCCGATGCTGATGTAATTATCTTGGGCGCGCCTATTGATTCCGGAACTTCACATCGCTCTGGCGCTAAATTTGGTCCGCAAGCAATTCGTGGTGGCGATTATCTGCCGCACGATGGTGAACGTCCGCACTTAGCTCTGCGTACCGATGGCCTCAAAGATCTGAAAGTTTATGACGCTGGCGATTTGTTAATGCCCGGCGGTGATCTAGTTGCCTCCCTCGAAGTCTTAGCGAACGCCACTGAACAGATTTCGCGCGCGGGTATTATTCCGGTAATTCTTGGCGGCGATCATTCGATCGCATCTGCCGATGTTGCCGGTATTGCTAAACATCGCGGACTTGGCAAAATTTCGATGATTCACTTTGACGCACATGCCGATACTGGCGCAGATCAAATGGGTGCTCTCGTTGGTCACGGCACGCCAATGCGCAGATTAATCGATAATTGTTTTGTACGAGGCGATCGTTTCTTGCAACTCGGTTTGCGTGGCTACTGGCCAGATAACGAAACGCTAAATTGGATGCGCGATCAAGGCATGCGCAGTTACGAAATGACTGAGATCCATCATCGCGGCCTAGGCCCGGTACTTGATGAATCTTTTGCCACGCTAACTGATCAATGCGATGGCGTTTTCTTATCCGTAGATATCGATGTAGTTGATCCCGGAATGGCGCCAGGCACTGGCACCCCGGAACCTGGTGGCATGACTAGCCGTGAACTGCTCGAAGCTGTGCGCCGTATTTGTTTAGAACTACCAGTCGTTGGTATCGATGTAGTCGAAGTAGCACCAGCTTTTGATAGCGCAGATATCACAGCGATCTTGGCTAACCGAGTAGTCCTTGAAGCGCTTAGCGCAATTGCCAAACGTCGCAATGGCACACCTTATTCACCAACTCAGAATCTCCTTGATCGATAATAAATGCGCGATTTAGTAATTCTCGGTTCAACCGGGTCGATTGGCTTGCAAGCGCTTGAACTCGTTGCTGCAAATCCAACTGTTTTTAACGTTGTAGCGATCAGCGCATATGGCAATGATCCGGCGGCAATTATTGAGCAAGCTCGCACCTTTAAGGTGCAAGTAATTGGCGTAGTCATCAATGCCGAGGTAATTCGCGAAGCACTGCCTGGGGTAACGGTAATCGATGGGCCAAATGCAGCCACCGAAATTGCCGCGATTACTTGTGAAGTAGTGCTAAATGGCATCACTGGCTCGATCGGATTAGGACCAACGCTGGCTGCCCTTGAAGTTGGAAATAAGTTAGCTCTTGCGAATAAAGAATCACTGGTAGCTGCTGGTGAATTAGTCATGTCCAGAGCGAGTGAAAATCAATTAATTCCAGTTGATTCTGAACATAGTGCTATTTGGCAGAGTGCGATGGCGGGCAAGAAGTCCGAAATCGCTAAGTTAGTTTTAACGGCAAGTGGTGGACCATTTAGAAATCGTCGTGATTTAAGCGATGTCACAATTGCCGAAGCGCTTGCGCACCCAACTTGGGCGATGGGTCAAGTGGTCACAATTAACTCGGCAACGCTAATGAATAAATCACTTGAAATTATCGAAGCACATTACTTATTTGATATGCCATATCGCCAGATCGAGGCAGTGATACATCCGCAATCGATTGTGCACTCAATGGTTGAGTATGTTGATGGTTCGACACTTGCGCAGCTAAGCCCGCCGAATATGAAGGGCCCAATTGGTTACGCCATTAATTGGCCAGTGCGATTACCGGGTGCAACCAAGACGATGGATTGGTCAGTGCAGCACACACTCGAATTTGAACCAATTGATAATGAACGTTTCCCGGTCATCGAACTAGCTCGCAGGTGTGGCGAGTTAGGCGGGGGACTACCGGCAATCTTTAACGCCGCAAACGAAGTTGCGGTTGCTGCCTTCTTAGCTGGGCAGATCTCGTTTACCTCGATCATTGAAAGTGTTGATTTAGTCGTGCAGAAGTTAGGTTCGGCTGTGAATCCAATTAGAGATCTCGCCGATGTCAGTGCCATCGAGGATGATGCCCGTAAAGTAGCGGGCGAGATCATTGAGAAAGTGGCGAAATAATGGAATTTATAGGCGTAGTGGCATTTGTGGCAGCGTTGCTCTTCTCAGTAATGGTGCATGAATTCGGGCACTACATAACTGCGCGTAAATTTGGCATGAAAGTTACCGAGTTTTTCCTTGGTTTCGGCAAGCGCATCTGGTCCACGCAACGTGGTGAAACTGAGTTTGGCATTAAAGCTATTCCGGCTGGTGGTTATTGCCGTATTGCGGGCATGACTCCGCGTGACGAAATGGATCTAGGCGAAGAAGATCGCGCTTTTGTGAAGGCATCTTCTGGGCGCAAATTGATCGTACTTGGCGCTGGTTCTTTTCTCCACTTTGTTTTAGGTTTTGTTATTTTGCTAATCCTGTTTATTGGCATTGGCACTAATCGCATTACTCCCCAAGTAGCACAAGTTTCCGACTGTATTCCAGTTGCTAGCGAAGCTTGTACTAGCTCTTCGGTTCCATCGCCAGCAAAGTCAGCCGGTATCAAAGCTGGCGATTACATAATGGCGATTAACAACAAACCAGTTAAGAATTGGGCTGATGATGTTCAGGTAATCCGCGACTCTGCTGGCAAAGAGCTAACGCTTTCAATTTATCGTGACGGCGAAAAGATCACGATTACGGCGACTCCAGTTTCGCGCGTCGTTAATGGCGAAGTGCGTGGCATTCTTGGAATCATCAACGAAGTCGCAAATGTACGTAGCGACCCAATTAAAGCCACCAAAGATTCAGTTTCACTAAGTAAAGAGTTTTTAGTATCCAGCGTTAAATCGCTAGTTGCACTACCCGCCAAGATTCCAGCTCTCTGGGGTCAAACGTTTCAAGGTGAAGAACGCGATGTCGATGGCTTAATTGGTATCGTTGGCGCGGCTGCAGTTTCTGGTCAAGTGAGTTCATCTGACCAAATGAGTTGGTCAGAACGCATTGGGGCCTTCTTATTAATTGTGGCCAGCCTTAACTTCTTTGTCGGTGTCTTTAACTTATTGCCGATCTTGCCACTAGATGGCGGACACATGGCAGTTGCAATCGCCGATGAAATCAGGGCGTTTTTGGCTCGTTTGCGCGGAAAACCAAGACCAGCCCCAATCGATGTAACAGTACTTACGCCAATTACCATGGTGGTCTTTGTGCTGTTGGCAGTATTGACCGTCATGCTCCTTGTGGCAGACATTATTAATCCAGTAAATCTAAATCTTTAGCGGTTAAGCCGCACTTAGGGCAGAATAGCGACATGGTTGATCTTGGAATTCCTGCCGCACCTCCTGCCGCTTTAGCCCCACGTCGCAAAACCCGCCAGCTACAAGTTGGCAAAGTTGGGGTTGGCAGCGATTCACAGGTAAGCGTGCAATCAATGTGCACCACTTTGACCTCAGATGTAAATGCCACCTTGCAACAGATCGCTGAGCTAACTGCCTCTGGTTGCCAGATCGTGCGGGTTGCAGTGCCAAGCCAAGATGATGCCGATGCGTTGGCGCAGATCGCCAAGAAGTCACAGATTCCAGTTATTGCCGATATTCACTTTCAGCCAAAATACATTTTCGCCGCAATTGATGCGGGTTGCGCAGCAGTTCGCGTTAATCCAGGCAACATCAAGCAGTTCGATGACAAAGTTAAAGAAGTTGCTAAGGCTGCTGGCGATGCTGGTATTCCAATTCGCATCGGCGTAAATGCAGGTTCGCTTGATCCACGTTTGTTAGCCAAGTATGGAAAAGCAACACCAGAGGCGTTAGTTGAGTCAGCGATTTGGGAAGCATCACTCTTTGAAGAACATGGTTTTTCCGATATCAAAATTTCAGTTAAGCACCATGATCCAGTAATTATGGTCAAGGCATATCGCCTACTTGCTGCACAAACTACTTATCCGTTGCACTTAGGCGTTACTGAAGCTGGCCCACTTTTCCAGGGCACAATTAAATCTGCAACTGCATTTGGAATTTTACTAGCCGAGGGAATCGGTGACACGATTCGAGTTTCTCTTTCAGCGCCACCAGTTGAAGAAGTTAAAGTCGGTATCTCAATTCTGGAATCGCTCAATTTGCGCCAACGTAAGTTAGAAATTGTTTCTTGCCCATCATGTGGCCGCGCTCAGGTAGATGTCTACACCTTGGCCGAGCAAGTACAGGCTGGCCTAGAAGGAATGACTGTGCCACTTCGTGTGGCAGTTATGGGTTGCGTTGTAAATGGCCCAGGCGAAGCGCGCGAAGCAGATCTTGGTGTTGCATCAGGAAACGGTAAAGGCCAGATCTTTGTTAAGGGCGAAGTTATTAAGACCGTACCTGAATCAATGATTGTGCAAACTTTAATTGAAGAAGCCATGCGCTTAGCTGAAGAGATGGAGGCTGCCGGCGTTGCATCGGGCGAGCCAGTTGTGAGCACTTCCTGATGCTAAAAATGTCGACGCTTTTTCTGCGCACCCTTCGTGATGATCCAGCCGATGCTGAAGTAGCTAGCCACAAACTATTAGTTCGCGCCGGTTATGTGCGTCGTATTGCTGCCGGAATTTATTCTTGGCTACCACTTGGCGTAATCACACTTCGCAATATTGAGCGAGTGATCCGCGAAGAAATGGATGCCGCAGGTTTTCAAGAAGTTAATTTTCCTTCACTTTTGCCACGCGATGCTTACGAAGCCACTAATCGCTGGGAAGAATATGGCCCAGCGCTATTTCGTCTGCAAGATCGCAAAGGCGGCGACTATTTGCTAGGCCCAACACACGAAGAAATGTTCACCTTGATGGTTAAAGGCGAATATTCATCTTATAAAGATTTGCCACTTAGCATTTATCAGATTCAAACTAAGTTCCGCGATGAAGCTCGCCCACGCAGTGGAATTATCCGTGGTCGCGAATTCGTCATGAAAGATTCTTACTCTTTCGATATTGACGAAGCAGGTCTCGAAGTTTCATATCAAAACCATCGCCAGGCTTATGTAAAAACTTTTGATCGCCTAGGCATGCAGTACAACATTGTTAAGGCTGTCTCTGGCGCAATGGGTGGATCAAAGTCCGAAGAATTCTTAGCGCCATGTTCAACTGGTGAAGATACTTATGTGCTCTGCCCTAAGTGTGGTTTTGCGGCAAACGTTGAAGCAATGGTTACTAAAGTCGCTAGCGTTGGTTCAGCTGCAACTCCAGCAGCTGAACCATTTGACTCACCAAATACGCCAACTATCGATACTTTGGTCGAACTACTTAACGCTAAGTTCGGCGGGGGATTCACTGGCGCTCATACGCTAAAGAATGTAATGCTGATGGCAGATAACAAAGCTATTTGCGTCTTAGTACCTGGCGATCGCGAAGTTGATCTAAAGCGTTTCCAAGAAAACATTGGTGGCATTCACGAACTGCGCGTATTTGAAGATGCTGATTTCGCTAAGTTCCCAGCCCTAGTTAAGGGTTACATCGGACCACAAGATGCTAAGAAATCTGGAATTACTGTTTATGCCGACCCAAGAATTGCACCAGGAACTTCCTGGGTAACTGGTGCGAATCAAAAAGACCGCCATGCACGCAATGTCGTTAATGGTCGCGATTTCACGCCAGATGCTTATGTCGAAGCTGCCGAAGTTCGCGCCGGTGATGCTTGCCCAGAGTGCGAAACACCTGTTGTAATTGATCGCGCAATTGAGATCGGCCACATTTTCCAGCTCGGTCGCAAATATGCCGAAGCGCTAAACCTGACAGTGCTTGATCAAAATGGTAAATCTCAGATCGTCACCATGGGTTCTTATGGCATTGGCGTATCGCGTGCGGTAGCTGCGATTGCAGAACAAACCCACGATGAGATCGGGCTTAATTGGCCAGTTGATTTAGCACCAGCGAAAGTACATATTGTGGCAACTGGTAAAGAAGATGCGATTTTCGATGCCGCCCTTGACCTCGGTACCAAACTCGAAGCAATTGGAATTTCGGTAATGCTTGATGATCGCCGTGATCCAAGTGCGGGCGTTAAATTTAAAGATGCCGAGCTAATTGGTAACCCAATTATCGTCGTTGTCGGCAAAGCGCTGGCTAATGGCAACGTTGAAGTTCGAGTTCGTAAGAGCGGCGAGAAGTCTGAGGTTGCAGTGGGTGAAGCAGTTAACGCAATCACTGCGCTATTGGCTGCAATTAAGTAATTAATGCTCTCCGATCTATCGCTTTACACACTGCTCTTTCTCTTCATCGCAGCGTTCGGAGCTGGCTTAATTGATGCCATTGCTGGCGGCGGCGGATTAATTCAGTTACCCGCACTTCTAATTGGGTTAAGTGATTTCAAAACTGTCGAAGTTTTAGGAACCAATAAATCAATTTCAATCTTTGGCACAACCGCATCCGCTCGGCTTTATCGCAAAAGCGTTAAGACTGACCCAAAGTTTCTTCTTGCCTTAGTTATTCCAGCGCTGCTCGGTTCAATTGGGGGAGCCTCACTTGCTTCCCGCCTACCAACGGAGTATTTCCGCCCAGTTGTATTAGTGCTTTTAATTGCAGTTGCGATTTATACCTTTAATAAGCCAGATCTGGGTCAGATCGATGCCATGAAACATTCGACAAAGCACCGCACTCTGTTGGGTATTTCAATCGCCGCAGTAATTGGTTTCTATGACGGCATCTTTGGGCCAGGTACTGGCTCCTTCTTAGTCCTAGCAATGGTCGGGCTGGGTTTTGCTTTCTTAAGCGCGTCCGCCATCGCCAAGGTTGTAAATGTTTCAACCAATTTAGGCGCAATTATTGTTTTTGGATTAAATGGGGTGATCCTTTGGCAGATCGGTTTAACCCTGGCGGTAGCGAATGTGGCCGGTGCGATTATCGGTGCGAAACTAGCGATTCGCGGCGGTTCTACTTTGGTGCGAAAAGTTTTCTTAGTCGTAACGGTGGCCCTAATAATTAAGGTCGCACTAGATACGTTCAAAACCTTCTAATTCATAGGTTAGAATCAGCCCCACAACTTAATTAACAATTTAATAGTTAGGAACTTTATATGGCCCTGAAAGAAGAGATTAGCGAATTAGTAACACCAGCAGTCGTAGGGGCCGGTTTCTATCTAGAAGATGTTGAAATATTAAATGCCGGCAGATCAAGAGTAATTACTTGCATCGTAGATGGCGATA
>JBILXJ010000041.1:0-7314 GCA_044378655.1 Candidatus Planktophila sp.
CCTGGGTGGGTGCCAAGTGCCTTATGAACTTGGAAGAAGCCCTTAACTTCATCAAGGACATCATCAAATTTACGGGTCTTATAACCACTTGGTGCTTCGTAAGTGTTGCCATGCATTGGATCGCAGACCCATAGAACTTTAGCCCCTGATTTTGTTACGCCATCGACTAGGCCAGGTAGAACTTCGCGAATCTTGCCAGCACCCATGCGGGTAATGAAGGTTAGGCGGCCTGGCTCGCGATCTGGATCTAGCCGATCGATCAAAGTTAACGCATCTTCGACTGTGGACTTTGGCCCTAGCTTTACGCCGATTGGGTTGCGAATCTTTGACGCAAAATCAATATGTGCACCATCTAGTTGACGAGTGCGCTCACCAATCCAGAGGAAGTGCGCCGAAACATCGTAAGGAAGATCGGTACGTGAATCGATACGAGTTAGCGCCTTTTCATATTCCAGAATTAACGCTTCGTGACTTGAGTAGAAATCAACGGTCTTAAATTCTTCCGGGCTAACACCGGCTGAAGTCATAAACGCCAATGCGCGACCAATTTCCTGAGCCATCGCTTCGTAGCGCTCACCTACTGAACTATCGCGAATAAAACCTTTATTCCATTCGTGCACTTGGCGCAGATCTGCAAAGCCACCTTGGGTAAATGCTCGAACTAAGTTCAAGGTTGCCGATGATGTGTTGTAAACCCGAACTAAGCGATCTGGGTCTGGCGTGCGTGATTCGAGCGTGAACTCAAGATCATTTACCGCGTCTCCTCGGTAGGCCGGCAGCGTTACATCGCCACGAGTTTCATTGTCGTTCGAACGTGGCTTAGCAAACTGCCCAGCCATTCGACCAACTTTTACAACTGGCAAACTTGAGTAGTACTGCAAAACCGCTGCCATCTGCAGAATTGTCTTGATGCGATTACGAATTGAATCTGCAGTCGCTGCAACAAATGTTTCGGCACAGTCGCCACCTTGTAACCAGAAAGCTTTTCCTTCAGCAGCCAAGGCAATTTTGGCTTTTAAGTTATCGCACTCACCCGCGAAAACTAGCGGTGGGAAAGCTTTTAACTGATTAACCGCCTTAGTTACCGGTTCGCCATCTAAGCCACCTGGCCACTGCGGTTGTTGAGCCGCAACTAGTCCAGGCGTGAATAGATTATCGAGGGAAGAAGTCATGGGTTAAGAATAGAGAATCTTAGGTATTGGTGTTGACCAATTATCCGAAGAAAACCTCAGCCTCTGCGTAAAGTGAAGGATCAACGGTCTTTAGCTTGTCAGTTGCTGATGCAAGTGGAACTCGAGCGATCGAAGTTCCGTGCAGCGCAACCATCTTGCCCCAGTCGCCTTCGCTGGCGGCAGTAATTGCCATCAAGCCAAAACGAGTGGCAAGTACGCGGTCAAAGGCGCTTGGAGTTCCGCCACGTTGAACGTGACCGAGAACTACGGTTCGAGATTCGTGGCCAGTCTTGGCTTCAATTTCTTGAGCTAACCATTCACCGATACCAGATAGCTTTACGTGACCAAATGCATCGAGAGTTTGATCCTTGATAACCATGTCGCCATCTTGCGGAATCGCACCTTCGGCAATAACAATGATTGGTGCTTGTCCTTTTTCGAAGCAAGAGTTTACATATGCGCAAACCTTGTCGAGCGAGAACTTAACTTCTGGAATTAATACGCAAGCTGCGCTACTTGCCATACCTGAATGAAGCGCGATCCAGCCAGCATGACGACCCATTACCTCGACAACTAAAGCACGGTGGTGTGACTGCGCTGTTGTATGTAAGCGATCGATTGCCTCGACAGCGATATTTACTGAAGTATCAAAACCAAATGTGTAGTCAGTGTTGTTTAGATCGTTATCGATTGTTTTTGGCACACCAATAACTTTTACGCCCAGGGCGTCTAACTTGGTTGCAACGCCAAGAGTGTCTTCGCCACCGATTGCGATTAATGCATCAATGCCAGCCGCTGCCAAATTCTCTTTAATTCGCTCGACGCCATTTTCGATCTTAAATGGATTGGTACGTGATGACCCAAGAATTGTTCCGCCTTGAGGCAAGATATCGCGAGTGTTCTCAAGCGTTAAAGGCATAGTCAGACCCTCAAGTGGGCCTTTCCAGCCATCGCGAAAACCTACAAACTCGTGACCGTATTCTTTGATGCCCTTTTGAACAACACCACGAATAACAGCATTTAGGCCTGGGCAATCTCCGCCACCAGTAAGGATTCCAATACGCATTTTCGTAAACTCCAATATCGCCGTAACTTAGATTTGCTAAGAATTTAAGTTGAGAAATCTAAATAATCATATGGTCAACGTTGACAGTCACAGTCTAGCCTTGCCCCATGAGCCAAAGCGAACAAAACCTAGTTGCCGGCGTAGATTCTTCGACCCAATCTGTGAAATTGGTTATTCGAAACGCAGTTACCGGCGAGTTAGTGCGCAGCGGCCGTGCCAGTCACCCCGATGGAACCGAAGTAAATCCGGCACTCTGGGCCACTGCACTAGATCAGGCAATTTCCGCAGCTGGCGGAATCTCTGATGTTTCGGCAATCTCAATTGGTGGCCAACAACATGGCATGGTCGCACTTGATAATAATGGCGCAGTAATTCGTGACGCACTCTTATGGAATGACACTCGTTCAGCGCAAGCTGCTAAAGATTTAAATCATGAGCTTGGTGGTGACGCCGAAACTGCTCGCAAAGTTGGCTCGGTATTGGTCGCTTCATTTACTGCCAGCAAATTACGTTGGTTAGCAGATCACGAACCAGAAAATGCCAAGCGAGTTGCCGCTGTTGCTCTCCCCCACGATTGGCTGTCATGGCAATTGCAAGGTGGTAAAGATTTCGAGAAACTTTTCACTGATCGCAGTGATGCATCGGGAACTGGTTACTTTGATCCGACTACCTCGCACTACCGCTATGAAATCTTAAACCTTGCGTTAAAGCATGATTCGGAAATTTACTTGCCAAAAATAATTGCACCTAATGCATTTGGGGGCACGACCCTAAACGGAGTTCCAATTGCAGCTGGCGCTGGCGATAACGCTGGTGCCGCTCTTGGCTTAAATGCTCAACCTGGCGATGTAATCGTCTCACTTGGAACCAGCGGGACTGCTTTCTCGGTTTCAAATACCCCAACTCATGACGCAGCCGGTTTAGTTGCTGGCTTTGCCGATGCAACTGGACGCTACTTGCCTTTAGTTTGCACACTAAATGCCGCCCGCATTCTTGATGCTGCCTGCAAGATTTTAGGTAAGACTCATGACGAAGTAGCAGCACTTGCACTCTCAGCTAACGCCGGTGCAAATGGCTTAACTCTGCTGCCGTACTTTGAAGGTGAGCGCACCCCTAATCGTCCTGATGCAACTGGCGTCTTTGCGGGCATGAACTTAAACAATTCAAATCCGGCAGATATCGCCCGTGCGATGATCGAAGGAATGCTCTGTGGTTTGGTCGATGCCGTTGGTGCACTTACTTTGCAAGGAGTCGCGGTAAATCGCATCTTGTTAATTGGCGGGGCTGCTAAAAATCCAGCGGTTGCGCAGATTGCTAGCTCGCTCTTCGGTCGTGAAGTATTGATTCCACCTGCTGGCGAATATGTAGCAGATGGTGCAGCGCGCCAAGCGGCCTGGGCCTTATCTGGAAATACTGATGCACCGATCTGGAATTTTGGTGAAGTTGAAAAGGTAAGTGCTAAATCAACACCATCGGTATTTGCTAAGTATCAAGAACTGCGCGATCGCACGGGCCTCTGGACGCAATCGAATTAGCTCAAGTATCTAGCTTGAAAGTCTTCGTGTGAGTAACCAAAAGGATATGACCCAGTCATAATCAGATTCGAAGCAACACGACCTTGAGCATCTGAAGACATTGCCGAATACCCATTACAACCAGTGGCAACAAAGAGACCCTCGTCAACTTTATCGATGTAAGGATTGTCTGTACTGGTTCGCGAAATGACACATGCTTTTGTGGTGAAGCTTTCGAATTTAACACTTGGAAGCAACTTCGTTAATTCACGCTTTAATACGGGCAAATAAGTTTTGTGCTGATCGCCGACAAACCAATCTCTGAGATCCGTTAAACTCGTGCAATATTGATCGATACTTTGATTTAATCCCATCTTTAAGTACCAGTTGCCGTCTTCATACTTTTCAGGTTTTACTAAATAGATTCCGTCAAAATCCTCGACATAAATCTCATATAACAAAGCGGGTAAGTGACTTAACGAGAGCGCAACCGACTCGGTTACTTCGGCCAAGATAATAACTTCGGTTTTGACCTTTAAGTCCAGCTTGTTTCCAAGCAAACTATGGAAATTTGAAAAAGATCCTGCTGAAATCAATACATTCTGAGCTGAAAACGACTGCCCATCGAGCGTAGTTACTTGCCAACCATTTTTGTACCGCTGAACATCTGAGCTGACTTTCGCTAGATACGCGCCAGAATTCTTACTAAGCAACTCTTTCTGAGCTTTTACTATTTCTCGTGGATTTATAGAACCCGCTTGGTCAGGTTCAAAATACCCAAAAAATTCATTAGTGAATTGATACTCAGGGGCAATTTGGCCTAGATCCTCAAGTGAGTTAACCACTTGATAATTGACTCCAAAATTGTCGGCACGAGTTTGCACATCACTTAAATACTCATCTTTGGTCGGTGCAACATACAAAGTGCCGCTATTGGTAAAGAGTTTCCGGCCAGTTTGCTCTTCGAGTTTCAGCCATGCTTGCTGACTCTCAATATTTAATCTAGTCCAGGCATCATTGATTCCGACTAGCCGCTGAACTCTTGAATTATCGTAATGACTAGCAAATACTTCAGATTCGCCATAATTTAATGGCTCTTCAGGGCCAACCAGCAATGTACTTGGGTTGGACTCTGCTAAATATTTTGCAGCGGCAGATCCAATTAGTCCCGCTCCAATTACTATATTTTCAAAATCAAACATTATCTAGATGCGCACACTGAAGAACTTAAGCGGTAACGCGAACGCCTTTGCCAACGACCACAATTCCACCCGGGGATAAAGTAAAACGTTCACGATCGCGATCAAGATCAACACCGATTTGAGCGCCAGGATCAACGATTACGCTCTTATCAAGAATTGCATTGCGAATGACCGCGCGATCACCAATTCGTACATTTGGCATTAGAACTGAGCCATCAACAAACGCACCCTTTTCAACCAGGACATCGTATGACGCAACGGTGCGGTTTACATGCCCGCCAACAATGATTGAACCAGCACCCACGATTGAATCTTGGGCAAGGCCGCCTTCGCTGAATTTAGCTGGTGGCAATGATGGTGGATTAGTAAGCAGCGGCCACTCGCGGTTATAAAGATTAAAGATCGGGTGAATCGAAACTAAATCCATATGCGCGTCGTAATAAGCATCGATTGAACCCACATCGCGCCAATACCCTTTATCGCGCTCAGTTTCACCTGGCACATTGTTTGTCTCAAAGTCATAAACTTTCGCAACGCCATTTGCGGTCAACATCGGAATGATGTTTGCGCCCAAGTCATGACGACTTTCGAGATCTTCGGAATCAAGAATTAGCGCTTCTTCCATTACATCGCGCTTAAAAATGTAATTACCCATTGATACTAAGCAAAGATCTGGGTGTCCGGGCATTGCCGGTGGATCACTTGGCTTCTCGTGGAAAGCTTTAATTGTTACGCCATCTTCGGCTAATTCAATAACCCCAAATTCGTGAGCTTCAGACCGCTTCATTCGAATCGCAGCGACAGTTACGCCAGCGCCGGTACTCAAATGGAAATCAAACATCTGACTTGGATCCATGCGATAAACGTGATCGGCGCCAAAGACGACAATGTGTTTTGGATTTTCGTCATGAATCAAGTTGAAGTTCTGCAGAATCGCATCAGCGCTTCCGGTATACCAACGTGGACCAAGTCGCTGTTGCGCCGGAACTGGAGTCACGTAATTTCCTAGCAATGTAGACATGCGCCAAGTTGTAGTGATGTGGCGGTCAAGAGAGTGCGACTTATATTGAGTTAATACCGCAATCTTGCGCATCTCAGAATTTACTAAATTAGAAAGAACGAAATCTACGAGGCGATAAGAACCACCAAATGGAACTGCCGGCTTTGCTCGATCTGCAGTAAGTGGCATTAAACGCTTGCCTTCGCCGCCTGCTAAGACAATACCGAGTGGTTGTTCAAAGCGTGCCATGACCTAACGATACCCTTACCAAGTGAAATCGACCAGAGTAGGACTTGTTACTAAAGAGTGGCCGCCACAGGTTTACGGTGGTGCTGGCGTTCATGCTGTTCAACTAACTCAAGCGCTTCGCGAATTAGCTGGCGTTTCAGTCGATGTTCATTGTTTTGGTGGCGTTCGCGAAGATGGTGCTTTTGGTTATTCAACGCCAGCTTCATTTGCCGATGCCAACCCGGCAGTTCAAGCAATTGCCACAGATCTTGAGATCGCAAATAATTTGCAAAACGTTAATGTAATTCACAGCCACACTTGGTATGCCAACATGGCTGGTCACTTCGGTTCATTGCTGCACGGTATTCCTCATGTAATCACTGCTCACTCGCTCGAACCGCTTCGCCCTTGGAAAGCCGATCAACTAGGCGGCGGCTATCAAATTTCTTCATGGGCCGAAAAGAGCGCCTATGAATCTGCCGATGCCATCATTGCCGTCAGCGATGGAATGCGCGCCGATGTATTGGCTGCTTATCCAAACGTTGATCCAGCCAAAGTTGTCACAATTCGAAATGGCGTAGATGTTGATCGCTTTAAACCAACTACTGACACTGCGCTCTTGGCCGAACTAGGAATAACTAATCGCTACGCAATCTTTGTTGGACGCATTACCCGCCAAAAAGGATTAGCGCATTTATTGCGGGCCTGGCAGAACGTGCCAGCGGAATACGGTTTGGTTCTCGCAGCTGGCAGCCCTGACGAAGAAACAATTGGCAATGAAGTAAAAGGTTTAATTGAAGAACTGCAGAAAACTCGCTCAAATGTAATTTGGATTCCCGAGATGTTGCCACATGAAAAACTCTGCGCACTTCTCACTTCAGCTGATCTATTCATTTGCCCTTCTATTTATGAGCCACTGGGAATTGTTAATCTCGAAGCGATGGCTTGTGAAACTGCCGTTTTAGCAACTCGGGTAGGCGGAATTCCTGAAGTCGTTGCAGATGGCAGCACTGGCAAACTTGTTGATTATTCAGGTGATGGTGCGACTCTTGAAAGTGATTTATCGACTGCAATTATTCAATTAATGAAAGAGCCAGCGCTACTAAAGCAATATGGTGAGGCAGGTCGCAAA
>JBILXJ010000042.1:0-7292 GCA_044378655.1 Candidatus Planktophila sp.
CCCGGATCCGGCATAAAAATTGGCATAAGCTGCAAATGTGGTTGCAGTAGGCCAATTAGATGTCGCGCGCTTAGCTGATACGGGTTTCATTGCAGCACCCATAACAGCCTCACGCATCGCGTGTGCTGTATGTAGATGTGTAGTTCTTTGCATAAGGGTAAGAGTAAAGCATCGGTATTCATTGATGCAAATTAATTAAATGCGCATTCCACTAACTGGTCAGTAACCCTGCTTGCGCTAAGAAAGGCGAAGGTTTTCCGCGATAGCTAATGCGTAATTCACGTTTTGCTCGAGTCATGCCCACATAAAACAAACGGCGTTCTTCTTCAATCATGCGTGAATCAAGCGTGAATCCATTGGTTTCTAGGGGTAATAAGCCCACATTGGCTCCCATGAGGAAAACGCGCTCCCATTCGAGGCCTTTAGCTGCGTGCAAAGTAGCCAAAGTGATTACGGGCATGGTCGGCGGGTTGTTCTGCTGCACGCGATCTTCAACTTCGCGTAAATAACTACGCAGAGTTTTTGGTGTGAAGTTTGCATCTTCATCAAGTTCACGCGCTAAATGCAATAAACCGGCGATGCCATCAATGCTCTGGCCAGTTAAGAATGGTTGTGCCAATGTGCGCAGTTCATCTAGCCAATTGATTCCTTCGGTCGGAATAACTGATGCGGTGCGCACACCTTTTAAGAATTCCTTGACATCGGGGCGATCAAAGAAACGTTCAGTACTGCGCACTTGATATGGCAACTTCGCGCCATTCATCGCACGCTCTAAGGAATTCAATTGTGAGTTCGTGCGAGCAAGTACGGCAATCTCTTGCGCCGGCACGCCACTACTTAACAAAGCTGTCATATCAGAAACGATGCCAGCAATTTCAGATGACTCATCGTTGTAAGCAAGTACTTCTGGTTTATCACCATGATCATTCTGTGCGTTTAGCTCTTGGCCCATGGTTGCGCTACGAAGTAATGAATTAGCGGCAAAAGTAATTTCCGGCGTTGAGCGATATCCAGAAGTTAAGCGAATAACTTCGGCATCTGGAAAACGTGAAGTAAATGTAGTTAAGAAAGAAGAAGTAGCACCAGCAAATGAGTAAATAGTTTGGGCTGGGTCGCCCACTACACAAATCTCTTGGCGATTACCTAGCCACGCATTAATTAATCTTTGTTGTAGCGGTGAAATATCCTGATACTCATCAACTGTGAAATAACGATATTGATCTTGCACGCGTTCGCGAACTTCGCGTTCTTCTTCGAGCATCGCAGTTGTCAGCAGCAAAACATCTTCAAAGTCCATGGCTAGCTCTTGGCGCTTGATACTTTCGTATGCGGTGTAAACCTGCGCGACTTGCTCGGCATTCACGCGCGGCTTGGCTGCGCGGTTATCGAGTTCAGTTAAGTAATCAGTTGGGCCAATCTGCGAAACTTTTGCCCATTCGATTTCATTGGCGATGTCGCGCAAGGTGTCACGCGAATTGATATTGATCGTGCCCTGCAAACCAGCCCGATTGATCGCTTCGCCTAGAAATCCGGTCTTAGAGGTCAGCAAATCAGGCGTGCGACCGCCGAAAACGCTGGGCCAGAAGAAGAGCAGCTGCTTTAGCGCGGCCGCGTGAATCGTGCGAGCGGCCACGGTGGGCACGCCCAAACTACGAAGGCGGGTGCGCATTTCACCAGCAGCTCGGGCCGTGAAAGTAATCGCCAGAATTCGCTGCGGATCCATTGCCCCAATAGCTGCGGCATAGGCAATGCGGTGAGTGATTGCGCGAGTTTTTCCAGTGCCCGCACCGGCAATTACACAGACTGGGCCGCGCGTAGCTAAAGCAACTGCTCGTTGTTCATCATCGAGAGCTGCCAAAATTTCTTCAGCGCGAACATTTACTAACGGTTCTTCGGTCATCGCCAGCTCTCGCCGCCGGTCAAACTCTGACCAGTAAATTCACCGTGCTCTGCGCCAAACCAACGTTCAATCATTTTGCGTGCGACGCTGATCATTGGTGGTAATAACAAAGTACCGTCCTCCATTGCACTTCTTAGCTCCGTGCGCGAGTACCAACGTACTTCAACAATTTCCTCGCCATCAGGGCGGGCAGCTGCCGGATCATCAATGACCGCTTCAAACGCAATCATGATGCTGGCTGGAAATGGCCAAGGCTGTGAACCTAAATAATTAATCCGCGAAACCGAAACGCCGCTCTCTTCAAAAACTTCGCGCGAAACACATTGTTCAAAAGTTTCACCTGGTTCTAAAAATCCGGCAAAAGTTGAGAATCGACCTACTGGCCAAACTGCTTGGCGACCGAGCAAGATGCGATCATCGGTATCGCGCACTAAAACAATTACGGCGCTATCTGTGCGTGGGTGATGTTGCGCTTCACATTGATCACAAACTCGAACCGCACCACCAAGTGAGCTAGTTGTCCCAGCGCCACACTTTGAACACATCGGGTGCGAGGTATGCCAATTGGAAAGTGCTACCGCGTGCAGAGCTAAACCAATTTCTAGCGGTGAAAGGGCAGCCCCGATTTCGCGCAATGAAAGTAAATCTTCTGACTCGGAAACGTGGGCGGCAAAATATGGCGTATCGGTTGCACGATCGATTCCAAGAAAATAGTTCTCATCACTTTGCGCATTTGGATAAAGTAATTTGGCACTTGCTAAATCAGCGCTAACTTTTCCGCCACCAACAGATAGAACTTTGGCGCGCTTGAGCAGCTCAGCCAGCGTTGCTGGGTCAGTTCGCAGATCGCCGGCACGGTCAATCAGGCTTGGCTGTTGGTTAATCGCGCTCATAAGGGGCAACGCTACTAGCCTTCACGCATGAAGGTAACCTCATGGAATCTGCTGCATGGCATGACGATTCCACCCAAATCGGGCGATGATTTCAGTGGTTTTGCCCAGGCTGCCGCCGACTTAGGTGCCGATGTTTTAGCGATTCAAGAAGTCGATCACGGGTTAGCCAGATCTAAAAACACATTTCAAACCAGAGATATCGCAATTGCTATGGGCGCGAAAAATTGGGCATTTGCGCCATCGATTATTGGCTCACCTGAAGGCAAATGGGAAAAAGCTAGTAATCACATCGCGACAAATATAGAAAGCATTTCTGCAATTGATTCGGGAAGTTACGGAATCGGCATTATTTCCAAAATCAAAGTTTTGAAATGGCATAGATTAAATTTAGGTAGATCTATTGTTGGTATGCCGTTGTTAATACCAGATACCGAAACTGGCAAAGCTAAAGCGATTTATATTAAAGATGAACCTCGAGTAGCTCTTGCTGCTAAGTTAGAAAATGGTTGGACCGTAATTAACACTCACTTATCTTTCGTGCCTGGCATGAATCTCTATCAATTATCAAAGTTGAAGAAGTGGGCTGATTCTTTCGGCGAGAAAGTTTTACTACTTGGTGATTTCAATTTACCTGGCGGAATTCCAACTATTGGGTCAAATTGGCAATCACTTCATGTGCAAAATACTTATCCAAGTTGGAAACCGAAGATTCAATTTGATTACATCTTAAGTAAAGGCGTTGCGCTAAAGGATGTAATTCAGGTTCCAACAACTAAATCAGCAATTAGCGATCACTTGCCGCTAACAATAGAAATAGATTAGGCGACTTCGGCGATCTTGCTCTGGTTGTGAGTTAAAGATTCGCGTTGAACCTTAAAGATTGAAAATAGCTCAAGGCGCTTCTCATCAGGGATTGCAAAGGTTGCCGCTTTGCCTGACCAAGCATTTAAATCAGCCAATGAATTACAGGCAGATAAGCCTTCGAGCAAACGCTCGAGATCTCCTTCGGCCAGATTGCGCTTAGGGGCTTTATTGCGGTTATTTTGATTAGCCCGCGCTACTTTTTCCATCTCTTCGCGGCTTGGGCGCTTACCTTTAGCAGCAAAGCCCAAGTTAGCTAAGCAGCGGCCAATGCTTGAAGTTTCGCAGTTCTCGCTGGCATTAGCGCGGTTAATAACGCTGCTGCCTTCGATTTCGGTAGCAAAACCGGTTGCTTGCGGACGAGCATCTTCGCGATTGGTAAATGCCTCGGTACGGCAAACCCATTCCACTCGCCCATCGGTACGTTCAGTACGTTGCAGATCAGTGATGATGCGACCATCAGGAAATTTCTTCCAGAACGCTTGAATACGATTTTCAACTGGCTCGTATAGATCGATGTTGAAGTAACTCATGGATTAAGCCGCCGCAATCAGTTCGTTAGCGATAACTTCGCCAGGGCTAAGTGTGCCGGCGCGGAAAGCATCGGTGATTAGCTCACGACCAGTTTCGGTAAAGCGAGTTGAGATATATGAATCACGCGAATTAAAAGCGATGAAATCTAGAACCTCGCCGGTTTCAAGATGGATTGCGTCGCCATTTACGTTCTTAAGATCATCGAGAATTTTCTTGCGGAAAGATTCGCGGACGGATTGAACAATCTCAGTCTCGTAATTGGCGCGCACCCACTCAGTGAAAGCATGCTCATTGATTACTTCAGGAGATGCTTTCGGGGTAACTAATGAGACTTTAGCGATCTCTTCGCCATCAAGATTGGCTTTAACTGAATCGGCTCCAACGGCATCGAGGGCATCGGCAAATTCACGACGCAGGCGATCTTTGGTTTCCTTGGCAGCATTTGCAATAACTGTGATTGCAGATAACTGAAGCGCTAGCTCTTTTAGATTCATTTAAGGCCCACCTTTACTCATTAGTTGATTCGCAGTGCTTAACTCTTGTTAAGTGGTTGCGATGTGATGAGTAAAGCGGGCACCACTGACAAAGCCCCCAGTGAGGGGGGCCTTGGCGGCGTGTCGGCCTTATAAATCAAGGGTTTGGCGCGTTTTAAGATTTAAACGTTTAAATTAGCCTTTTTCTGACGTGAAGTCATACGACCACGTTCTGCTTGATCAAGAACAACTTTACGAATACGGACAACTGCTGGAGTAACTTCAACGCATTCATCTTCGCGACAGAATTCGAGAGCACCTTCCATGTTTAGCTTCTTAGGTGGAATCAAACGTTCTGATTCATCGGTACCTGAAGCACGCATGTTAGTAAGTTTCTTTTCGCGAACACAGTTAACGTCCATGTCATCGTTACGTGAGTTCTCGCCGATAACCATGCCTTCGTAAACTTCATCGCCTGGCTCAACGAAAATAGTTCCGCGATCTTGAGTTCCGTAGAGTGCATACGATGTAACGGTGCCCATGCGGTCTGACACAAGAGAACCAGTTGCACGAGTACGGATATCTCCGAACCAAGGCTCGTAACCATCAAATACGTGGTGGAGCAAACCGGTGCCGCGAGTTTCAGTTAAGAACTCAGTACGGAAACCAATCAAGCCACGGGAAGGAACTTTGTAATCAAGGCGGATCCAGCCAGTGCCATGGTTAACCATTTGTTCCATGCGACCCTTACGAAGTGCCATCAACTGAGTAAGCACGCCGAGATAATCTTCAGGTGCATCAATTGTTAAACGCTCCATCGGTTCGTGAACTTTGCCGTCGATCTTCTTAATAACTACCTGTGGCTTACCAACAGTTAATTCGAAACCTTCGCGCTTCATGATTTCAACTAGAACAGCTAGCTGAAGTTCGCCACGACCTTGAACTTCCCAAGTATCAGGACGCTCGGTGTTTAGAACACGCAGCGAAACGTTACCGACAAGCTCGGCATCAAGACGGCCCTTAACTTGGCGCGCAGTAAGCAACTTGCCGCTCTTGCCCGCTAGAGGAGAGGTATTGATACCGATAGTCATCGAAATAGATGGTTCGTCAACGATGATCAAAGGCAGCGCGTGTGGATTTTCAGTATCAGCCAGCGTCTCGCCCAATGTAATGGTCTCGATACCTGCAACGGCGATGATGTCGCCAGGATGGGCTTCAAGAGTTGGTACGCGCTCTAGTGCTTCTGTAATTAGTAGCTCTGAAATCTTTACGCGCTCTGTTGTGCCATCTGTTTTAATCCAGGTGACAAATTGACCCTTTTTAATAACACCTTCGCGAACGCGGCATAGTGCCAAGCGTCCAAGGAATGGTGATGAGTCAAGGTTTGTAACGTGTGCTTGTAGTGGTGCACCTTCGTGATAAATCGGTGCTGGAATTGCCGAGAAGATGGTGTCGAATAGAACGTCGAGGTTTGTTTCCTCAGGCATTCCGCCATCGGCCGGACGTGTCAATGATGCACGACCTGCTTTAGCTGATGCGTAGACAACTGGGAATTCAATTTGTTCTTCGTTTGCACCGAGATCAAGGAATAGTTCGTAAGCCTCGTCAACAACTTCGGCGATACGTGAATCGGGGCGGTCAACTTTGTTGATCAACAAAATAACTGGCAGATTCTTCTCAAGTGCTTTGCGCAAAACGAAACGTGTTTGTGGCAATGGACCTTCAGATGCGTCGACCAACAAAATAACGCCGTCAACCATTTCGAGACCACGTTCAACTTCGCCACCGAAATCTGCGTGGCCTGGAGTATCAATGATGTTAACGATGGTGTCGCCGCGCTTTACCGCAGTGTTCTTGGCAAGAATCGTGATGCCCTTTTCGCGTTCTAGATCCATCGAATCCATCATGCGATCTTGACCTTCGCCCTGCACTTTGTGTGCTGCGAATGCGCCGGACTGCCACAACATCGCATCAACGAGGGTGGTCTTGCCGTGGTCCACGTGCGCGATAATCGCTACGTTGCGCAGATCTTCGCGCTTCTTAATTGGCAGGTCTTTTAGGTGTGCTTGAATTTTAGACATTGAATCGAAACTCCACTAATTAATATGCATGAATGCGACTGTAATGGAGTTTATATGAACTGTTATGAATATGCCCAATCTGTGCTCATTTCCAAGCCAATTAAGAAGAGTACGAGTCAAGAATATTTAAGTGTTTGTAGGTCTTTGAAAATGGATGCCACCTGAAGCATTAAGAAGACAGATGAGACATAAAAGAATTACAACTGCAATGCAATATTATGTTCATGTAAGGGAGGAAGACTTAATTAATGTTATGTATAAATAACTAATTAATCTTCAGTACAGGAAATCTCATAACTTGCAATGGATTCTGCTATTTCCTTTGTGGTGGTGTCATAACGCTTATCACCATAGTAAATAACTGTTCCATCATTGTGGACATTGGCTGGGAAGGTATCTGCTACTACTGAGTTACCGTCCTTGTCCAAGCCCTTTGCCTCACAAGTTAACTTGGTCTGAGGTGAGGCAGGGAACTTAAAAATAGGACTCCATGCGTAGGCATTCTGCTCATCATCAAAGAAGATGTTTGGCTTAATGTCATAGACATTCT
>JBILXJ010000013.1:0-17442 GCA_044378655.1 Candidatus Planktophila sp.
CTCAGCTACCGCCTTTAAGTAAACACCTGCAGCGCTATGAATAATGCACTTTGGCTTTCCAGTAGTGCCACTTGAGAAGAGCACAAAACCTGGGTGGTTAAAAGGCAGACGGTTAAATCTAGCCTCAGCTCCTAAGTAAGGTTTAATCCAAGCTTGAAAACTTGTGAATTCAGTTGCTTGATCGGTAATCAGAACTGCTTTAACTAAAGTTGGCAGAGAAGCTGCAATCTCGGTTAACCGCTCGATGCAATCAAATGATTTGCCGTTGTATGAATAACTCTGCGCAGCGAGCAAGACCTTAGGTTCGATCTGGCCAAAGCGATCTAATACCGCATTCGGGGCAAAGTCCGGCGATGAAGTACTTACAACAGCGCCAATACTTAAAGCGCCAAGTGCGTAGATAATGACTTCGGCATAGTTAGGCGTCCAAGCAACAACGCGGTCACCAGCTACAACGCCTAGATCAGTAAGGGCGGCAGCAACGGCGGCTGACTGAACACGTAATTGGCCCCAAGTTAGTTCGCTGCGGTTGCCTGCTTCATCGATTGCGACGATGGCAACTTCATCGGCTTGGCCTTGGGCCAGAATATTTTCAGCAATGTTTAGCGAGGATTCGGGGAAAAATTTGGCATCAATAAAGTTTTTGCCGGGGGAGTAGTTAATGCTGCCTTTGTCGCCAATAATTTCTAAGTGATCCCAAACTAGAGACCAGAAATCACCAGGTTGACTGATGCTCCACTTATGCAGGTCAGCATATGAATCAAGGTTTAGCCCAGTTTTTAAAATGGCAGCTTTGGTAAGCGAAGTCAGTGCGCTATTGGCAATAGCAGTTTCGCTAGGTTGCCAAAGTAATTCTTGGCTCAATTACTTACCTTTATTTAAGTACTTAAAGCGCGCTCGGTAGTAAGCACCAGAGATTCCGCCTGGTGCGAACATCACGATCAAGATAAAGATCAAACCTAAAGTAAATGCGGGTTCGGTTAGTGGGCCACCAATGAAAGTTGGCAATGAATCTAGGGCAGTTCCTTCGCTAATCACATTTAAACGAGTGCTTAGCACTGAGTAGATGATTCCGCCGAGAACTGCGCCCCAACGAGTAACTGGGCCACCCAGAATCACCATCAAGAGAAGGGCAATCGTGATGTCAGCGGCTGCGTAACGTGGTGAACCAGAACCGCTAACAATTAGCATGACCGCGCCAATTAAGGCAGCCATTGCAGCTGATAGAACGAAGGAAAGCAGCTTGAAGCGATTTGGGTTTAGCCCAAGTACTGATACTCGTTGCTCGTTATCACGAAGAGCAGCAAAAACGCGACCGGCTGAACTTTCAGTAATCCACCAAGCGGCGAGGTAAATAAAGACCAAGACACCTAGGGCTAATAGGTAGAGATACTTAGTGTTTACAACGCCTATGAAAAAGTCTGGAAGTCGATCTGGATTAACTGGCAAGCCATCGTCACCATTTGTAAAGCCACCGAAATCTCGGGCAACAACTACGTGACCTGCTTGGCCAAAGGCCAAGGTGACCATGGCAAAAGTTATGCCAGTTGTGCGCAAAGCAGCACCGCCGGTTAGCGCTGCTAACACCGAGGTAAAGATAATTGCACCGAGAATGGCAAGCAGAAAATGAACATTAAAGTCGTTGATCAAGATAGCTGTTACATACATTCCGCTAGCAAAATAAAGTGCGTGACCGAATGAGAGCAATCCAGTAAATCCAAAGAGCAAGTCGTAAGTTAGCGCGAGGGCGCCGAATAAGAATGCAACTGCCATAGTTTGCTGTAGGCCGGCTTTTGAAAGCGGGTTATCGCCAGCGAAAGGCAAGATGGCAAAAATCAAAGTGATTGCAATTAGCAGTGGGCGAGAGTATTTCCAACGTAACATAATTAGTGGCTGACCTTTCCGAGCAAGCCAGTTGGCTTAGTTAATAGGACTGCTGCCAAAATAATCACCACGACGAAGTCGCCTAAACCAGTGAAGTAATAATTTGCGAACTGGTTTGTGATGCCAATTAACATGGCCGCAATCGCGCTACCGGCAATAGAGCCCATACCGCCCACGACTACGACGATAAAGCCATAAATCAGCCACGATCCGCCCATGAGTGGCGATACGCCGTAAGAGAAAACCGAGATCAGAACGCCACCGACGCCAGCTGCAAAACCGCCAATGAAAAAGACGGTGCTAAAGGCTAAGCGCACGTTAATGCCGAGCGAAGAAACCATTGAGCGATTTTCAACGCCAGCACGAATGATTAAACCAATGCGGGTGAATTTCAGAATACTTAGCATCGCAATTAGCAAGATCGCAGCTACAACAATGTAGATAAAACGATCGACTGGGATAATTGCATCGCCAATCGTTACCGCATTCATAAACCAGAGTGGGGTAGGCAAGAACTGCGCATCGAAACCAAACCAGCCACCAAGTAGTGCGGTAACAACTAAGGAAACACCAACGGTTACCAGCGCTTGATCAATATGGCGGTTATAAAGGCGAGTAATTACCAGTTGCTCCATTAAGAGCGCGAATAAGCCAGCCGCGATTCCACCAGCCAACATGGAAACTATGAAAGTCCCAGTAGTTGGATTTGGGAACACTTTGGTGGAAATCCATAAGCCGGTAAACGCACCGATGGTTAGGAACGCACCATGAGCAAAGTTAAGAACACCCATTAAGCCATAAATGAGGGATAGACCTGAGGCAACCAAGAAATACAAAGCACCTAGACCGACGCCAGTAATTAGAATAAGTAGGAAAGTACTCATTTACTTATGACCCCCACTAACGCCAAGCATTGATTTAACAAAAGCTTCATCTTGTAAGTTCTCCGGACCACCTTCGAAAACAACTTTGCCTTGATCCATCACAATAATGTTCTGAGCGATGGCTTTAACAAGTGCCAAATTCTGCTCAACGATCAACATCGTTGATTGGTCAGCAACGTGGGCTAGAGATTTAGCCACTTCAGTTACTAGTTTTGGCGCTAAACCTTTAGTTGGTTCATCGATTAACAAGATCTTGTTCTTATTTAATAGCGCTCTTGAGATTGCCACCATTTGCTGCTGGCCACCAGAGAGCGTGCCGGCACGTTGACCTGTGCGAGTTAGTAGCTCAGGAAATAGCGAATAAACCATTTCGTAATTTGGTTTCTCATCACGAGCGGCCAGTGACAGGTTCTCTTTAACAGTTAAGCTGGCAAAAATCTCGCGGTCTTCGGGTACATAACCCATGCCCATTCGCACGATCTTGTGTGTTGGCATCTCAACAATTTCAGTGCCGCCAAATTTGATACTGCCGGTGCCTGGGTTTAAGCCCATGATGGCTTTGAGCGTTGTTGACTTTCCAACACCGTTACGGCCAAGTAGCGCAGTTACTTTATTCTCAGGCACGAAGAAGTTAACGCCTTGCAGAATATGAGAACCATTAATCGTTACATGTAAATCTTTGACTTCTAGCGAACTCATAGTTCGGCCCCTAAATATGCGCTCTGTACCGTTGGATTATCCATAACATTTTGCGGGGTATCGATAGTTAATAGCTCGCCATAATTCAAAACCGCAATGCGATCGGCCAGCCCCAGAACTACATCCATGTGGTGCTCAACAATAAGCACAGTCTTCTTATGAACCGTTGCTAGCGAACGAATAATCTCAACCAGCGCTGGGATATTTTCAACGCTCATTCCAGCCATTGGTTCATCTAGTAAAACCACATCTGATTTGGAAGCTAAAACAATTGCAATCTCTAGTCGACGCTTGTCACCATGTGAAAGTGAACCCGCAAATAGCGCACCTTTATTTAGTAGGCCAACTTGCTCTAGACAGGCGCTAGCGTGATAGAGCACATCTTTATATTTATCAGCACCCTTGGTTAGGTTCATTGAAGAACCATCGGCTACCTGAGCTGCAATGCGCACATTTTCTAGCAGCGATAAGAATGGGAAAATACTTGAAGTTTGAAAAGTACGAGCGATTCCGGCTTGGGCGCGTTGATGTGGTTTTAGGTTGGTGATCTCTTTATCACCCAAATGAATGGTGCCAGTTGTTGCTTCGCGTAATCCCGAGAGTAAATTGAAGAAAGAAGTTTTGCCTGCACCATTTGGGCCAATGATGCCTAAGGTTTCATTTTGCTTAACCGAGAGCGTGATGCCCTCAAGAATCTTGGCACCACCAATAGTTAGACCAAGGTTTTCGACCGATAGGGCTGAAGTCATTTGGACAATCTACCTGCTCTCAATTCAATAATCTAATTATTCAAGCCTAATTTGCTGTGATTACAGTCCGAAAAATAAGTCTGGCCCCACACCGAAATGTAGGGCCAGACTTATTTAATTAACTAGATCAGACTGTTACGTTGTAAAGAGTGCTTACTAGTGATGGCACATAGCGACCATTCACCTTAGTTAGCTTGGTTAGGAACATTGACTGAATCAATGTGTGGTTTGTCTTGTTAACTTTGGTTAGACCAGTTAAGCCAACAAACTGTAGTGATTCAAGGCTTGTGATCATCTTATCTACGTTTAGATCTTTGTTGCCTTTAACTGCAGCAATGATCATCTGAGCGGCGTTAACGCCGGTTGATGTAAATAGATCTTGTGTCTTTCCAGCTTTTGCATAGTCAGCAGCAATTGCAGTAGCTGCCTTGCTCTTTACTACACCTGGGAAGTAGCTATTGGTAAGGATCGCATTTGAGCCTTCTAATAGTGTTCCGTAGATGTTGTAAGTATCAACACCAGCAAGACCGGTAATTGGGCGTGCTGTTGCATAAACTTTTTGTTGCGCTAGTGATGTGAACATCGCACCAGCTGTTGCCGCATTTGACCACGCGATGAAGATGTAAGCGCCATTAGCATCTGCAGCCTTCTTTGCAAAAGGTGTGAAATCTACAGTTGATGTAGGTACTTTGATTTCTTCGAATAGCGCGCCCTTTGAAGCAAGGTAAGCCTTGGCAGCAAAGATGTTTCCAAGACCAAATGGGTTATCTTCAACGAAGAGAATTACTTTCTTGCCCTTGATTGGCTTAATGCTCTGCAATGGAGCGAAATCTTGTAGTGATGTATTGCCTGAACGGAATACATACTTGTTGGCAGCTGAAGTAATTGCGTCATTCTTAGCCGGTCCTGAGATGTAAAGAACCTTGTTCTGAGATGCTAAAGGCGCAAGTGTTAGAGCAACACCTGAAGAAGCTGTACCAACAATAATGTTTGTGCCGTTTCCGACCATTTCCTTGAATGATGCAGTCGCTGATGCAGGATCAGCGCCATCATCCTTCTTGGTGATTACAAATTTACGACCATCAACTGCGTTCTTGCCGTTTGTGTAGTACTTAAGACCCCACTCAAGTCCGTCGATATAAGCATCGCCGTATGACTTTAGGCCACCTGATGTTGATGTAATAACACCGATCTTGATTTCAGTTGAAGCGTTAGCTGGCGCGGTAGAAACTGGCGCAACTAGGGCCATTGCAAGAGCAGCAACTAGTGCTGTCTTGATCGAAGACTTCTTTAACATTTAATCTCCTTTAGAAATTAATAGCTGATCGATTGGCGATCTGCATAGGCCATAGTTTAGGCGGTCAGCGCAATTTTTCCGAATTTCGCTAGGCTCTGGAAGAATTACGTTTCGTTACCTATAGTTAAGACATGGCCAACGATCGCTACCTCCCAACTGAAAAACTTGCAGTCCCAGTCAAGGGCGGCCACCTAGCTTTATATCGTTTTGGTAACAACACCCCATCGGCAAACCATTTGCCCGTACTACTTATTCACGGCGTTACCTCTTCCAACCGGGCCTTTCAACTCTTCGCAAAGTCATTGGTCGAGCGAGGCTTTGTGCCATATGCAGTCGACCTTAGAGGTCGCGGAGAATCAAATAATTTGCCGGGCTCATTCGGTATGAAAAGTCACGCTCGCGATATGGCAGATGTAATTAGATTTATTGGTGTTGAAAGCATTGATGTTATTGGTCATTCAATGGGTGCATTTGTTGCAGTCGCTTTGCAAGGCACCGAACCAAAACTTGTGAAGAAATTAGTTTTAGTTGATGGGGGAATCCCGTTGCCATTGCCACCTGGCATGACTGTCGCTCAAGTAATGCCGTATGTACTTGGACCAGCAATGGCGCGATTGGCAATGACCTTTGAAACAGTCGATGCTTATCGTAATTACTGGAAACCACAAGCCGCATTTATAAAGGGTTGGTCACCAGTACTCGATGAATACATTGAATATGACTTGCAAGGCAAGGCCCCAAAACTTAAAGCTCGCACTAACCCGAAAGCGGTTGAAGAAGATAGTGAAGATTTATTTGTGAGCAAGTTGATTGAAAAAACTCTCGAGAAGTTAGCCGAAGATGTTTTGTTCATTCGCGCAGTTCGCGGTTTGCAGAATGAAGAAGGTGGCTTGTATCCAGAACCAGTGCTGGCCGCAGTATTACCAAAGTATCCAAAGCTAAAAATGCACACAATTGCCGATACCAATCATTACGACATATTGCTAGATGAAGTTGGCGCTGAAGCAGTTGCGCAATTAATTTACGGAGCTAAGTAAATGACAAACTCATTAGCTGGCAAGCGCGCATTCATCACCGGGTCATTTCAAGGAATTGGTTTAGGCATCGCTAACTCACTTGCTAGCGAAGGCGCGGCAATCGTTCTGCACGGCTTAGCTGATGCCGAAACAATTGCTAAAGCCGAAAGCGCAGTAATGGCAGCTGGTGCTAGCAAAGTTGAAAGTCATGTTTCAGATCTGCGCGATTCTGACGCCACTGAAAGTTTGATTGCAAAAATCCTAAGCGGGGGAGCCGTAGACATTCTGGTTAACAACGCTGGAATTCAGCACACTGCAACTATTGCCGAAATGCCACGAAGTAAGTGGAATGACATCATCGCAATTAATCTTTCCTCTTTCTTCGACACAATGCGTTTGTTGTTGCCCGAGATGGCTAAACGTGGCTCTGGGCGAGTAATAAACATTGCATCTGTGCACGGGTTAGTGGCCTCGGCTGCGAAAGCACCTTATGTCGCTGCTAAACATGGCGTTGTTGGTTTAACCAAAGTTGCCGCATTGGAATATGCAAATGTCGGTGATCGAAATTCTGGTGGCGTAACTATCAACGCGATCTGCCCGGGCTGGGTGGAAACCGCACTAATTGAGCCACAAATTCAAGCTCGCGTAGATCTGCACGACGGAGATCGGGCAGCTGGTATTGCCGATCTACTTAGCGAAAAGCAACCAAGCCAGCGCATGTCATCGCCTAGCGATATCGGCGCACTTGCGTTGTGGTTATGTAATCCAGCTGCGCACAACATAACTGGCGCAGCGATTCCAGTTGATGGTGCTTGGACTGCGCAGTAAAGCAAAGTAGTTAAGGTTGCCCTTGTGAGCAGCGCATTATCGACCCAAACCCGCAAAGCCCTTGAGGCTGCTGTTGCGGCAATTGGTGGGCAAACTCGTGAAGGACAGATCGAGATGGCCGAAGCTGTTGCTAATGCCCTTAGCGATCAACATCATTTAATGGTGCAAGCAGGTACTGGCACTGGAAAATCGCTTGCTTATTTAGTACCCGCATTAGTTCATGGTCGAAAAGTTTTAGTTGCAACCGCGACCCTTGCACTGCAACGTCAGCTGGTTGAACGCGATCTGCCCGCAGTTGTGCCCGCACTTGAAAAAGCGCTCGGTCGCGAAATTACTTATGCCGTTTATAAAGGTGTTGGTAATTACATTTGTTTACAAAAAATGAATTCCGAAACTGCCGACCCTGATGGCGAAGTACTTCTCGAAATTTCCAGTTTAGGAAAAGATGCCAATCGCCTAACTGCGTGGGCTAAGACGCCAGGAGTTAGTGGCGATCGCGATGATGCCCCTGATGTAGATCGCCGAGTCTGGCTAGCTAATTCGTTATCAGGTCGTGAATGTGTTGGTGCCGATGTTTGTGCTTATGGCGCACAGTGCTTTGCTGCTAAAGCCAAAGCGAAAGCGCAGACTGCCGATGTAGTAATTACTAATCACACGCTTTTGGCAATTGAAATTGTTGATTCGCATCCGATCTTACCTGAGCGCGACGCGGTGATCCTCGATGAAGCTCATGAGTTTATGGATCGCACAACACAAGCCGTGACCGAAGAGTTAACCTCAGCCCGCGTTATTCGAGCTGCGGCAATGGCCCGTAAGCATCTACCAGGCAAGCTGGCCGATACTTTTGTAAAGGTGGCCGATGACTTTTATGACGCGATGAATGATTACGGCCAAGACATTCGGGGCGATTTCACCAAGAGCGGGCGGTTAGAAGATATTCCATCATCGCTAGAAGCCCCGATTCGTAAGGTTTTAGAGGCTGCCAAAGCAATCATTCAATTAATCGCAGTCGATGAAGAAATCGTTGATTCTGACACGATCGCCGAACGGGCTCGAGTAAAGGGCGCAGTTAATGAGATTGCGACTACCTGCGGCAAGTTACTAAAGCAGAGCAATAGCCAAGTGCTTTGGTATGAACCAACTTTTTCCACTCTCTATTTAGCGCCGCTTTCAGTCTCCGAAGTCTTGCGTTCAAATCTATTAACTAAGACACCAGTTATTGCCACGTCGGCAACTCTGACAGTGGGCAATTCCTTTGATGCGATGGCTAAATCAATTGGTTTCTTAGTTGGCAATGACCCAGATACCGAAGTTGCCAAAGATGAGATTGATCCCGCAAATGTGCAGATGCTAGATGTAGGTTCTCCTTTTGATTTTGCTAATCAAGGCGTTTTGTATTTACCAAAACATTTACCCGAACCAGGTCGCGATGGCTTAAGCCAAGAAGTTCTCGATGAACTAGGTGAGTTAATTGATGCCGCTGGTGGTCGCACATTGGCACTCTTTAGTTCTTGGCGCGGAGTTGAAGCAGCCGATGCTCACCTTCGTAAAGTTTTAGCTGAACTTCCGATCAAGATCATTACCCAAAAACGTGGCGACTCAGTTGGTCCGCTAGTTGAAAAGTTTGCTAGTGATGAAACTTCTATTTTGCTCGGCACCATGTCTTTGTGGCAGGGCGTCGATGTACCGGGCCGAGCTTGTTCTTTAGTCGTTATCGATCGCATTCCTTTCCCGCGTCCAGATGAACCAGTGATGGCAGCTCGCGCAGCGCAAGCTGATAAAGCGGGTGGCAGCGGATTCATGCAGGTTTCGATGCCTCGCGCAGCGCTCTTGTTGGCACAGGGCACTGGCCGCTTAATCCGCTCAGAAGCCGATCGCGGGGTCGTGGCAATTCTTGATTCGCGCATCGTAAATAAACGCTATGGCAGTGTGCTTTTGAACTCAATGCCACCGCTTTGGCGCACAACCGACCCAGCCATAGTTCGAGATTCGCTGCGCCGATTAGCCCAAGAAATGTAAAGATTGGCTCATGCCTCGAATCAACACCATGAATGTGGTGCAACAACGTGAATGGCGCCGCAGCCAGTTAATTAGTGCTGCCGCAGCCATTGCCCTTGAATCGGGCAGCGAAGCAATTACCGTGGCAGCTGTTGCGCAACGAGCAGGGCTTGCACGAACTTCTGTTTATGAATACTTCGGCAGCAGCGCAGAGCTAGTCGCAGATTTAATCATCGAAGAACTATCGGCATTTACCGACATTTTGGTTGCAGCTGTCGAACCTGCCAACTTGCCGGAAGAAGCAATTGCTAATTGGATTGAGTCGGCGCTGCAATACATCGCCGATGGTCGTCACTTATTAGCGAAAGCGTTAAGCGCCACTTCATTGCCAATAAATCGCAGCGCAGAAATCGGTGCCGCTCACCGGGCACTACTTGCTCCATTAACTTCGGCGCTAACACAAATTGGCGTGCGCGATCAGCACTACGCATTAAGCATGATTCAGTCAGTGACTGATGCAGCTACAAAGCGAATCGAAAATGGCAATAACGCAGAGACTGAAATTGCAAAGACCACGGCCTTTTGCATTGCGGGCTTACGAACTCTTATTGAATCGTAATTGTGTAAGTTTCTTTGACGCCAGCAAATAGATTAGCTACCGCTGGCCCAGTGATGGAAAGCTCACAAGAACCTTTTCGTAGTGCGATCACTTTGCTGCCGTAGACGGAACAAGTTTTGCTTGATGTCTTGAACTTTAGTTTTTCGCCAAACAAACTTTCGCTTTTTAGTATTGCGCTTTTGCGAATCTTCAAGGTAGTTGGATAAGCCTTGTTCAGAATTCCATCGTTACCCGGCTTTAAATAAATCGGTAATTGAACTTCGATTGGCCCATAAGTCGCAGTTCCAGGAGAACTTACTCCGATAGCGCAGGCACCAGTTCCTTTAAGGGCTGTAACCACACCATCGACTAGAGAACACGCTGGTGTATACGACTTAAAGGATAAAGCTGCACCTGATTTAGCGGTTGCAACTAACAACCCAGGGGCTCGATAAGCCATTGTTATTGGGCTTCTTTGGCTTAGAGCAACGCCGCCGATTGAAGCGGTGATTTCATCGCTGGGCAATGCTGGGGTGTTGTCATTTACGTTAAAGGTCAGAGGGATGAAATTATCTTCGCTGAAATCTGTGCCGTTGTTATGGTCATAGCGAATAAAGATTCCGCAGGAAACTTTGCGGCAATCAATCTCTGCACCAGTGCGGGTTTTGAAACTTGCGGCAGGTTTAAACACAATGTTTGCAGTTGGTGCAAAGTTGGCGCCACGTTCGGTAGAGATCCAGAGTTGGGCCGCATCATTGCAAGTGGTTGGGCGAGTTGACCCGGTTGGCGCAGTGCATTGCAAGAAATAGAGACCAGCTTTAGTCGGAAAAGCACTAATCGATAGGTTGATAGTTGGAGCGGCAGACAAATCAGTTAAAGGTCCACCTACAACTTTGGCTTGCGCATTAGCTGCAGTTGGTGCAACCAATAGCCCTGCCACTACGAACATTGCCAGAATTATTCTTTTCACTTAGATCTCCTATTTGAAAGTAACGGGTAAATAAAGGTCATAGCTGCGGTCTTCACTTCTTAAATGATCTGCCCTAACGGCTACAGCGCACTTAACTTTCTTGCAATCAAACTTGCCAATCTTTTTACTCATTCTGATCTTGTAACTAAATCGACCACCTGGCTTAAACGGATCAGCTAAGCCGACTCCATATGGCGGCGGGTTTGAAGAGATCCAAAATGAACCTTCGCCAACACCAGACTTATTAACGCCACCACCACATGGGGTTGGCTGCATTCCCTTTTTAGGAACCACGCAAATTGCTAAATAGATTCCGACGCTTTCGTCAAAGCGTTTCCCAGTTACGGTGATGACTGCGTTATTTGCAACAGAAGTAGCGGAAGCGGTCAGCGTCTGACCAAAATCACCAGTGACTGATTTGCTGGCGGCATAAGAATTTTGCGGCAGCGCTAAGCCGAAAAGAAGGCTCAAAATAAGCGTTTTACGCATATGCAAACCGTAGTACCCGAGCACTAAAAGGTTAGCCGACAAAACTTTCGTATCTGTCGGGACAATCTTTGGCACAATATGTAAATGCGTCTGCTGCCAAATTTTAAAGTAATGGCGCTCACACTTCTGCCGATTTTATTGCTCACAGCATGTGCTCAGAGTCCGGTTGTTTCGCAAACCGTAATCACTCAAGCCGATGTAACCAGCGTTTCGATTACACCCGTTGAAGAATTAACTGATGCGCGAATTGTGGCACTGGCAAATGGGGCAGCTGAATTAATTGCCGCAATGGGATACCGAGATAACTTAGTTGGTCGAGATATTGCTAGCAGCACGATCGAGTTAAAAGATGTTCCGGTAGTTACTTCAGGGCATCAAGTAATTCCTGAAACCATAATTGCGCTTCAGCCAACTTTAGTAATTGTTGATGATGCAACTGGGCCAAGTAGCGCGATCACTACGTTAGAAAGTGCCGGGATTCGAGTAACAAATGTTTCGCAGAGTTGGGACTTGGCAGATTTACTGGTAAAGATTAAAGAGCTTGGCGCCGCACTCGGTGCACCGCAAAGCGCCGCGTTGTTGCAAAAGGTTCTTGCCGAAACTGTAGATGGAACTATGGCCGGAGCTACTTCTGCTGATAAGCAATTGAAAGTAGCTTTTCTATATTTGCGTGGAACCAGTTCGATCTATTTAGTTGGTGGGCAGAGCTCAGGGGCTGACTACCTAATCAATGCCACAGGCGCTATTGATATTGGAGCCAAGCAGTTAGCTAAGCCTTTTACACCGCTCACCGCCGAGACTATGGCGCAGTTAAATCCAGATTTAATTTTGGTCATGATTGAAGGGCTCGAATCTGTCGGGGGAGTATCAGGGTTAGTTGAGTTGCCGGGTATCGCGCAGACAAATGCTGGCAAGAATCGCCAAGTTGTAGCAGTTGATGACTCACTTCTTTTAAGTTTTGGCCCCCGAACCCCATCTCTGATTGAGAAATTGGCCGCGGCTTTCGGAGTGATCGCAAATGCGTAACCGCAGCGCTTTCCTAACGATTAATCTATTTTTCTTACTCGCGATGGTGGCGCTTTCGTTAACCGTTGGCGCAACTCAGATTGATGGCTTGTTCTCAGCACTTTTGAATCCAACTGCTAGTACTAGTGCGGCCGAAATACTGTGGCAGATTCGCATTCCTCGAATTGCAACTGCGTTAATTGTGGGTGCAGCCCTTGGTATTGCTGGCGCACTGGCACAAGGGGCTACCAATAATCCGCTAGCAGAGCCGGCGATCTTAGGAACTTCAGCAGGTGCTGCCCTCGCCGTTGTTATTGGTGTGCTTACAAATGTTGTAGTGATTGGTTCAGTTGGCGCCATGGTGATTGCCGCAATTGGCGCTCTACTTGCGACCCTGCTGACTTTGCGTTTTGCGACCCTGGATCGAAATGTTTCGCCACTTAATTTAGTAATCATTGGACTTTCGCTATCTGCCACAATCTCAGCTGTGGTTGGTTTATTAACAACGGCAATCTCACGTTCAGATGCCAGATCAATTTCGTTCTGGAGTTTTGGGTCATTGGCTTTAACTAACTCAAGCGACTTGATTCCGTTGCTGATCTTTACCTTGGTCGGTACTTCGGTCGCACTCGTGATAGCTCCTAAGTTGGATTTACTCTCGCTAGGAGACACAACTGCTAGACACCTCGGAATTGATCCGCGCAAAGTTCGTCGAGTAGCACTAGTTGCGTTGGCGATTTTAATAGGTGCTGCCGTTAGCACCGTTGGCACGATCTCGTTCTTGGGTTTAGCAGCACCACACATCGCTCGGTTGATTGGTGGGCCAAAACATCGGCCACTGATTTTGCAGAGCGCGCTACTAGGGGCAACTATCTTGTTGATTGCCGATACTTTGGCACGCACTATTGCGGCCCCGAATGAGTTAAATGTGGGCCTATTTACTGCCCTGATCGGTGCGCCGATTCTGGCGATCTTGGTGCGCAACCGCCAAAGCAGTTGGAGCCAATCATGATTTCAATTAATTCAATCTCGGTCACACGCGGTGCAACTGCCGTAATTAAGGACTTTAGCGCCGAGTTTAAAGCCGGCACGATCACGGCAATTATTGGACCCAACGGTTGCGGTAAAAGCACGCTGCTCGCTGCGATTGCTGGTGATCTGCCGTTAACTAGCGGCACTATTTCGCTAAGTGGAAAAGATTTAACTAGTTACCAAATCGCTGAGTTAGCCAAAGTGCGTAGCGTGGTTCTGCAACAACCAATGTTTAATTTAGCTTTCACAGTTCAAGAAGTTTTAGCAATGGCGCGCTCTGCTGGTTCAACGCTTGCTAGTGAGAGCGCCGCAATTTCCAAACTCGCAATCACCGAATTAGCTGATCGCAAAGTCACTCAGTTATCTGGTGGTGAAAGACAACGCGTTGCTATCGCTTTGGCAATTGCAGTTGAGGCCCAAGTGTTATTGCTAGATGAACCACTGGCTGCTCAAGATGTTGAGAGCGCTAATCGAATTATTGAACTACTAAAAGCAGAGGCAAAAGGTGGCAAGACAATTATTTTGGTGGCACATGTACCAGAGTCAGAATTAAGCTGGTGCGATCAGATCATTAAGGATTTCTAAAACCTGCGGCCAAGTTTTTGCAAAGCTCGGATGCAGATCAAGCTGGGTGACCTCTTGCCAATGCACCCAACGAACTTCATGGGATTCATCATTTAATTCACGGGCCACTAATTCGGCAGTAGCTGTTGCAAGCACCGTGTCATAGCGCCAATTTCCGTGGAGATCAGAGAATGTAGTTATCGGTTGCACATGCGCTTGATCAATGCCAGTTTCTTCAACTGCTTCGCGTACCGCAGCTTCAATGATGGTCTCGTGCGAATCGCGAGCACCACCCGGTACGCCCCAGGTATCGCCGTTATGTACCCATGGCGCACGATGTTGCAAAAGCAAGTGTTGATCGCGAATTAGTAGCAGTCCAGCTGCGCCGTGCTTTCCCCAATGGCGATTACCGCAGTCACATTCGACCCAACCATCACCATCGCGCATCGCCACAGTTCTAGGCTCTCACATCATCCACACTTTTGCAGGGTGCGCAGATCCGAGTTAGTGATCGAACCTAGCCTGCGCAGATGCGAAAACTACTGATCTGCTTACTTCTTACCCTGCTAGCGCCTTTGGACACAGCCAACGCTGTGGATTGCGTGAATGCGGCCTGTATCGATGTTTACACCCAAGATGGTCAGATAATTATTGAAGGCAAGAAGGGCAGCGGCCCAAAAGCAAAAGTAAAACCGCGAACCGTTAAACCACCAGCACCAAAACCGACTGCTACTAAACCGATTTTTCCTGAACTAATCCCGCGTCCTACTGCGACACCAACACCTAAGCCAACTCCCAAGCGAACCTATAAACCGCGCATCAAGCCAACTGCTAAACCATCACTGAAACCAAAAGCAGAGAAATCTGTTTCGTTAAATGATCGCTTGATTAAGTTATTGCCCACCGGCGGAATTGCATATCAACCTGAAGCCGAACCACTGGTCAATGTGCCCATCTATTTCTGGAGCGATTTGCCAACTCAATTCGCAACACGTGTAACGGTTGTGGGTGAAGTAGTAGATGTGTTGTTGCGTCCAGGTTTTGTCTGGAGTTTTGGCGATGGCACCTTCTTAAGTACTGCCGATGCAGGCGGGCCATACCCAAATGGCAAAATCAAACATACTTATAAGAACCCCGGTGTCTACCCGATTATTTTGGTGCAGAGCTGGAACGGAAACTGGACCCACAATGGCACTACCCGCGCAATTACTGGCACGATCAAGACCACCGTATTTGCCGTTGTAACGGTAGTTATTGCGCCAACGCAGTTCCTGTTCTAGTAATCCACAGCATTTAACTAATTCGCCAAATCAGTCGGCTCGTTAATTTAAGTTCACAGACATGACAACACTTACTTCTCCGCATGACTTATTAGCTGCAATTCCATTTCTAATTGGCTATCACCCAAGTGATTCGCTGGTTTTAGTGGCCATCAAGGGTGACCTGGTTTCGATGGCTATGCGCATTGATTACCCTCATCAAGAAAATAGCGATGCTTATGATTTGTTAGCGCATCACTTAAAGCTCGATGGCGCTGATGCGGCCCTGATGTTGGCATATGTGCCAAGTGACAAACCTGAGATCTATGAAACTGGCACAGATGTTCTGGGCTATATGGCACTTTCGTTAGCCAAGAATTCGATTGCGATTCGCGAATCAATTGAAGTTATCGGCAGTCGCTGGCGTTCAGTTATCTGTGAGGATATTTCTTGTTGCCCACCCGAAGGCAATGTTTTGCCAGATTTCGATAGTTCTAGAGTGGCTGCCGAACAAGTAATGGCCGGGCGCACCTTGCCATTTATTGATGTATCTAAATTGGCTGATTCAATCGCTGCGCTACCAAATATCGGAGTCGAGTTCATCGCACAAGTTGAAAGCTATTTTGTGCACGAAGATTCACCTGAACTAAATGAGAAACAGCGAGATGGCGCGACCGCAGTTATTGATTTAGGTCAGCTATATGAATTTGGGCGGGGTAGTAGTGATCCAGATTTAGTCGCACAAGTAATCGGTCGCTTATCTGATATTCAGGTTCGCGATTACGCACTTGGTATTCATAACGCTGACACGATTGAGGCGTATTGGACAATGTGGAAAGAGTTATTGCGCATCGCACCAGTTGGTTATGTGGCACCGATTGCTTCGATCTTTGCAGCGGTGGCATATGAATCCGGTCAAGGAGCTTTGGCACATAAAGCGCTAGATCGAGCTTTGATTGATAACCCGGGCTATTCACTGGCCTTGCTGCTTCGTCGAGTTTTTAGCGCAGGGTGGCCAGCAGCCGCCTTTATCCAGATGCGCGAGCAGCTACATCCAAAGGTAAAAACTGCGATTTTTGAGGGTAATTAGCTCGCGTTAAAGGGTTCGCAGCTGCGAGCGCCGCGAGTTACAATTTACCCAGGTCACGAGTTCTAGGTACTAGCCCCGGCTTACTAGACGGCAACCCTCCACCGCGGCGGGGTGCTCCGGGTGACGACCTGGTTCTGGTCTTAAACGATTAGAGCAAGTGCGTTAAGGATTATTTATGGGTACCTCAGAGAACGATTCAGCGAAACATCGCCACTCGGCAACCGATGCTTGGGTTACGGGCGCTTGGCTTGAAGGCGATGATCCAGGTGATCGCAAGTTTATAAAAATTGGTGACTTAACTCTTGAATCAGGTGTTGTATTACCTGACATCACAATCGCTTATCAAACTTGGGGTGAGCTAAATAAGAATAAAGACAATGTAATTTTAGTTAACCATGCAATGACTGGTTGGTCAGATGTTCCTGGTTGGTGGCCACAAATGGTTGGCCCCGGATTACCTTTTGATACCAATAAATTTTACGTAGTCTGCCCAAATGTAATTGGTGGTTGCCAAGGAAGTACGGGCCCATCATCGATTGCACCCGATGGAAAACGTTGGGGTTCACGGTTTCCATATTTAACAGTGCGCGACATGGTGGCAGCTGAAGTTAAATTCAGTGACGCGCTCGGCATTAACAAATATAAATTAGCAGTTGGTCCATCTCTGGGCGGAATGCGTTCGCTGGAATGGGCGGTGCAATTACCTGAACGCGTTGAAGCAATCTGCACCATTGGTTCAAGCGCCGTAGCTACCGGCGATCAAATCGGAACTCACTCGATTCAAATTCGGGCGATTAAATCTGATCAGTATTTCAATGGTGGTGATTACTACGAGCAAGAGCACGGCCCATATGAAGGCATGGGAATCGCTCGCCGAATTGCGCACCTGACTTATCGCACTGAATCTGAAATGGATGTGCGCTTTGGTCGCCAGATGCAGGGCGATGACACCGGCCGATATGCCGTTGAGTCATACCTTGATCACCAGGCCCATAAATTGGCCCATCGCTTTGATCCAAACACCTACATAATCTTGACCGATGCCATGAGCTCGCACGATATTGGGCGAGAGCGCGGGGG
>JBILXJ010000043.1:0-7221 GCA_044378655.1 Candidatus Planktophila sp.
GGGCGGCTTGATTATTATTTTTGCGGCAATCGCCGGATATTTGATCAGTCATGGAATCACTCAGACCGCGATGACCGCGTCAGCGCTTCTAGTTATCGCATTGGTTGTCGGATTAGGTTTTGTAGGTTTCTTAGATGACTGGCTAAAGGTCTCTCGTGAGAAATCTCTGGGTCTCAAGGGCCGATATAAAATTCTCGGTCAGGTAATAATTGCAGCAACATTCGGATTTTTCGGAATTAGGTTTGCCGATAGTTCTGGCCTAACGCCGATCTCATTGAATTTATCTGTGGTGCGCGATACCAGCATTGTTCTTGGTGGGGTAGTAGTAGTTATCTGGATCGCTTTAATGGTAACTGCAACAAGTAATGGCGTGAATTTAGCCGACGGTTTAGATGGTCTTGCAACCGGTGCTTCAGTAATGACTTTCTTAGCATTTATCTTGATTGGTGTTTGGGAATTTGGTCAAAGTTGCGCAATAGCTATCGACCCATCAGGTGGCTGCTACGCAGTTCGAGACCCATTGGACTTAGCGGTGTTAGCTGCTGCCCTTGCCGGTGCATGTACGGGTTTTCTTTGGTGGAATGCTTCACCAGCACAAATATTTATGGGCGACACCGGATCATTAGCTTTAGGTGGCGCGTTAGCAGGTTTAGCTTGCACCTTGCGAGTTCAGCTACTGCTAATTCCGCTGGGCGGACTCTTTGTAATAATTACGATGTCGGTGATTATTCAAACGCTCTATTTCAAAGCTACGGGCGGAAAAAGGATTTTTCGAATGGCCCCGTTACACCATCACTTTGAATTAAAAGGTTGGGGCGAAGTAACTATTGTGCTGCGCTTCTGGATCATCGCGGGGCTATGTGTAGCCCTTGGTTTAGGCCTCTTCTACGCTCAGTGGGTTGCGCTTTAAGCGTTAAACAATGGCAATTAATCCGTCAGTTTTTCCATTAGAGAATACAACTCTTAGTGGCGTGCCTATCGCGCATGCGCAAATATTGGTTCTTGGTGGCGGGGTTACTGGTCGATCTGTGGCACAAGTATTAAGCAACATGGGCGCAGAAGTTTCAATTTATGACGAAAACGAGAGCAGTGCCTTTGAATTTTCTCGAGTAACAGTTAACGAGTTAACAAATAAAAATTGGGCGGCTGCAGTTGTTTCACCAGGTTGGCGCCCCGTTCATCCAGTGATTGCCGATCTCCGAAATCGAGAAATTCCGCTATTAAATGAAATTGATATAGCGTGGGAAATAAAGCAACAAGTAGCACCAGAACAGAAGTGGTTAGCAATTACCGGCACTAACGGCAAGACTACAACAGTCGAACTTACGGAATCTATTTTTAAGGCCGCAGGAATAAACGCATTTGCTTGTGGCAATGTTGGCACGCCCGTTATAGATGCGGTTACTTCTGAGGCTAAGTATGACTATTTGATTCTAGAACTTTCCTCATTCCAACTTCATTGGTCTGAGACTGCCGAGTTTGTAGCGGGCTCAATCCTAAATATTGCGCTAGACCATATTGATTGGCATGGCTCGTTTACGGAATATGCAAAATCCAAACTTGATTTACTAAATCGCTCCGTTACCGCCATCCTTAATGGCGATGATGCAGCAGTGGTCGAAGGTAGCCAACACTGGCAAGGTCGAAAAGTTTTCTACACTCTGCAAACACCTAAGCCAGGGGAGATTGGGTTAGTTGAAGATCTGTTGGTCGATAGGGCTTTTGTAATCGATCCAATGGAAGCAGCTATGTTTTGCGAATTAAATGAAGTTCAACCAACTGCGCCACATTCGGTTTCCAATGCCTTGGCTGCTGCGGGCTTAGCGCGCGCTATTGGTATTGACCACGAAATTATTCGAGGTGCAATCAAGAAGTTTCGTCCAGGTCGCCATCGCATTGAATTAGTTTTAGAGCACGATGGAATTCGCTGGATTGATGATTCCAAAGCAACCAACCCACATGCCGCTCAAGCATCTGTAATGTCTGAACTAAGTGTGGTCTGGATTGCCGGGGGACTAGCTAAAGGCGCTGAGATGACTGACTTAATCGCTCAAGTGGGATCTCGATTGCGTGCGGCGGTTTTAATCGGCACCGATCGGGAATTGATTGCTCAAGAATTGCAGAGCAAGTTCCCGAATGTCGCCATAGTGCGTGTGGATCCTAAGCCTGGTCATGATCGAAGCAGTACCGAGAATGACTTTATGAACCAGATTGTTACTGAAGCAAAACAGCTCGCACAACAAGGCGATGCGGTGCTGTTAGCACCTGCTTGTGCCTCGATGGATCAATTCATTTCATACGGCGATCGCGGCGATCGTTTTGCTAAATCGGTACGAGAAATAGTGGGTAAAAATGACATCGCCAATTAAGCGCAGCAAGCTACTGCAGCCATTTAACACTTTTGCACTCTTTGCCATCTGCGTAACTGCTTTAAGTATCTTAGGTTTGATAATGGTTTTCTCGGCCTCGACAATTTATTCAACCAAAGTAAATGGCAATACTTACGGAACATTCTTACGTCAGCTTATGTTCCTGGTCTTCGCTCTACCAATTGGTTGGGTAGCAGCTAAGTTGCGCTTGAACTTATGGCGGGCAATTGGTCGTGCTTCTTTGCTTATCTCAATCGGCATGTTGGCCGTGTTACTAATTCCAGGTGTTGGTTACTCTGTTAAAGGAAACCGAAATTGGATTGATATCGGTCCTTTTGTGGTGCAGCCATCTGAGTTTGCTAAATTTTTAATGATTCTTTGGGCTGCGACCATGTTGGCACAGTATGAAAATGCCGGCGTAGTTCGAACAAATGTTTTGAAATTGATTGTTCCTGGCTACATCGGAGTTCTTGTCTTCGTATTGGCTGGAAAAGATTTAGGAACTGCCGCAGTTATTGGGGCGACTATGGCTGGACTACTTTTTGTCTCGGGTATTCCGCTTCGACTATTTGGCACTATCTCGGCGCTTGGCATGGCGGGAGTTAGCGTTTTGATTCTGAGCGCGCCATATCGAGCTGCTCGGTTTCTGGTGGTATTTAATCCATTCGCTGAAGGCGACTATAAGAATTATGGTTGGCAACCAGCACATAGTTTGATGGGTCTGGCAACGGGCGGATTTTTAGGTGTAGGCCTTGGCGCGAGCCGCCAGAAATGGGGCAATTTAGCTGAAGCCCACACAGATTTTATCTTCTCGGTAATTGGTGAAGAACTGGGACTGCTCGGAACTATCGGCACAATTTTGCTTTTCTGCGGTTTGATTTTTGCCATCTTCAGAATTGCAATTCGGGCAAATGATCCAATGGTTCGATTTACTTGTGCTGGAATTGGCGTTTGGATTTCTATTCAATGTTTCTTTAATATCGGATCAGCGATTAGCTTGGTGCCGGTAGTCGGAGTCACCTTGCCGTTAATTTCATATGGTGGCTCTTCGCTAATTTCTACCTATCTTGCGCTGGGCTTTGTCCTTGGCGCAGCTCTGCGGGACCCAGAAGTTGCTCGTGGAATTAGAGAGTTTAGAAAGTCAACTGCCAAATGAAAATCGTCCTAGCCGGCGCCGGAACAGCTGGACATATCGAACCAGCTTTAGCTGTAGCCGATGCATGGCGAAAAGAATTTCCTAGCAGTCAATTTGAGTTTGTTGGAACTTCTGACGGCTTGGAAAATACTTTAGTCACTACAGCTGGATATAAGTTAACTTCAATTCCAAAAGTCACTTTACCTCGATCCTTAAAACCTAACGGTCTCTTAGCGCCGCTTAGATTTGGGCAAGCACTAGCCAAATCACGACAGATCGTAAAAGGCGCTGAGTGTGTAATTGGTTTCGGTGGTTATGTATCGGCCCCGATCTATTTAGCTGCAGCAATGCGCAGAATCCCATTTGTAATTCATGAAGCTAATGCAGTTCCGGGCTGGGCAAATAAATTTGGCGCTTTTCTAGGTGGAGCGATGGCGGTAGGAAAGCCAGTCAAAGGTGGAAAGTTTAAAAACGCTGAAGTTGTTGGCTTGCCACTGAAACCGGCAATTAGTGCAGCACTTGATACGGCAAAGGGTAATTGGCCAGTTGCGCGCAGTTCTGCCAAAGCTAAGTTAGGTATAACTTCAGGCAAACCGTTATTGCTCATTATGGGCGGCTCCCAAGGTTCAGCCGCGATCAATTCAATAGTAGCCAACTCGTTATCAGCGCTATTGCTCGACTTTGAAATCCTTCATTCAGTAGGGGGCAAGAACCAACTGCCATCGGCAACTACTGGCTATCAGCCAGTTTCCTATATTGAAGATATGGCTACTGCCTATTTGGCAGCAGATTTAGTAATCGGGCGTAGCGGTGCGGTTACCTGTGCTGAAGTTAACGCTTTGGGCAAATATGCAATCTTTATTCCACTTGCCATTGGCAATGGTGAACAGGCTCGCAATGCTGATTTCCTGATTGAACAAGGACGAGCAGAACTAGTCCAGCAGAGTGAGTTCAGCAAAGATTGGTTGCTCAATAATTTAAGTCGCGCTTTAGCAAAATCCCAAGGAATTACGGCTGGAAATGAAAGTGATCGCGACGCTTCGGCAAATATTGTTAAGTTAATGCGCCGTCATGCCAGAATTGCTTAAATGAAGCCGAAACAATCTTTGCCAGAGTTAATTGGCAAACGTGTGCACTTCATCGGTATTGGTGGGGCAGGTATGAGCGGCTTAGCTCGCATCGCACTTTCACACGGAATTAAAGTTTCCGGTTCTGATGCTAAAGATTCGAATGTCATAGTCGCGCTCACTGCTCTAGGCGCAAATGTTTTGGTGGGCCATAAGAGCGAGAACGTAGACGGCGCAGATTTAGTAGTTTTCTCAACTGCAATTTCTGAGAATAACCCGGAACGGTTGAGAGCGATTGAACTTGGAATTCCGATCATTGCTCGAGCTACTGCATTGGCACTTTTGATGTCAGAATCGAAAAGTATTGCAGTGGCAGGAACTCATGGAAAAACTACAACTTCATCAATGCTTACAGTCGCACTACAAGCGACAGGTGCTGATCCTTCATTTGCGATTGGTGGCACTATCACTGCATCTGGTTCAAATGCGCATCGCGGAACCGGTGAGTTTTTTGTCGCTGAGGCAGATGAATCAGATGGTTCTTTCATCGCCTACCATCCATATGGCGCAATAATTACAAATATTGAGCATGATCACGTTGACTACTTTGCCGATGAGAGCGCTGTGTTTGAAGTCTTTAATGATTTCATAGAGACAATTGCGAGCGATGGTTTTTTGATTTACTGCAATGACGACAAAGGTTCTCGCAAACTCGGAAGTACTCTGACAAAAATTCGCACCTTCACATACGGCACTTCACCAGATTCCGATTTGGTTATTGATCAGGTAGCCCTCTTACCCCTTGGTTCTAGTGGTCGCGCCATCTGGCATGGCAAGGTAATTGGAAAACTTGAACTAAATGTGCCCGGACACCACAACTTGATGAATGCAGCAGCTGCACTTGCGACCGGAGTAGTTCTTGATCAGGCCCCGAATGAAATGATCGATGGTTTGGCTACCTTTAAAGGTGCCGGACGACGCTTTGAAATAAAGGGTACGGTCAACGGGATTCGGGTTATCGATGACTATGGGCATCACCCAACTGAGATCCAAGTTACCTTGACTGCAGCGCGCAGATTTGCCGGCGATGGTCGCCTAATCGTGATTTTCCAGCCGCATCGCTATTCGCGCACTAAGGCATTTATAGATAACTTCGCGACTACTTTGGACTTAGCAGATGAAGTAATTGTGCTCGAGATCTATGCAGCTAGTGAGAAACCAATTGCTGGGATAAGTTCTGAAGCCATTGTTGAAAAAATGTCTAACGGCAGATTTATTCCGAACTTCATGGAAGCTGTCGAGACAGTTGTTAAGTCTGCCAAGCCCGGCGATGTAATCATTACCCTCGGAGCTGGTGATGTGAGTTCATTAGCGCCAATAATCGTTGAAGAGCTTGCTAAGTAAATGTTGCATCGAAAGCGTCGACTTTTTACATTAATCGTTCTTCTACTAATAGCGAGCTTGGCCTATTTGCTTGGTTGGTCTAATGTTTTAACAATTAAAGAAATCAGTTATACCGGCGCTCCAACAAAAAGTAGTAAAGCAACTATTCAAAACTTAGCCAGCTTGGAAATTGGTGAACGGTTAGCTCGAGTAGAAATGCGCAAGATTGCTGGGCGTATCCAAACTCTGCCGTGGGTCGATAGTGCCGACTTATCGCGCAATTGGATTTCGGGAAAAATAGTTGTCGCAGTTACGCCACGGGTTCCAATTGCAACATTTAACGGCCAACTAATGGATGCCAAGGGTAAAAGATTTGAATTACCCGGTGGTTATGTCTTGAAGCTGCCGTCAGTTTTTGCCAAAGATGCCAAAAGCGGTTTGGCTGCGATCGAACTTTTCACTAAATTACCGACAGAATTCTCAACCCGTACTTCAGCCTTTACTGCCACATCTCCTGAAAATATTAATTTCATAATTACCGAAGGTAAGCGCTCGTTAAAAGTTCTTTGGGGAGCAGATAACGAGATTGATCTTAAACTCAAGGTATATAAGGCTTTAGTAGCTTTGCCAGAGAATTCAAAAATTAGAAAAATTGATTTAACTGAACCACGTTCGCCAATTGTGAAATAATTTTTTTCTTCTAAAATTGATTAAATAAAAAATAAAAAAGATGCGTGGCGGTCTTTGCCTACCTGCCTTACTCAGAATAGTTTCGCCTATATATCAGGCATAACAGTGATTCTCAACTTGAGGTTTACTGTTCTTTAGGAGGATAAAAAGTGGCTTCACCACAGAATTATTTAGCAGTCATCAAAGTTGTTGGCATTGGTGGCGGTGGAGTTAATGCAATTAATCGCATGATCGATGTTGGTTTAAAAGGTGTCGAGTTCATTGCAATTAATACTGACGCGCAACATTTATTAATGAGTGATGCTGATGTGAAATTAGATATTGGTCGCAAATCAACTAAAGGTCTTGGTGCAGGAGCTGCTCCTGAAAAAGGACGCGAAGCTGCGTTAGATCATGCAGATGAAATCGAAGAAATTTTACGTGGCGCAGATATGGTTTTTGTAACTGCTGGCGAAGGTGGTGGCACTGGTACTGGCGGTGCTCCGGTTGTTGCAAAGATTGCTCGCGATTTAGGTGCACTAACAATTGGTGTAGTTACTCGACCATTTAGTTTCGAAGGCAAGATTCGTCAGTCGCA
>JBILXJ010000044.1:0-7010 GCA_044378655.1 Candidatus Planktophila sp.
TGGCCGGTATCCAAAGGTCTCTGCCACTCTTTGCTGCACCGTATGCCAGAGCAAAGAAGACTAAGTATTCCTTGATGCGATCAGTGATGGCATCGAGCCAAGCACCGAGAGCTGAAAATTGACGGGTATATCGAGCTAATTCGCCATCAACACAGTCAACAATAATGCTGAGTTGCAGCAAAATTGCACCGGTAAAAATTGTCCAAAAAGTTCCACGACTAAACGCGTATGCCGAAAGCAAGCCAATGGCAAATGAAATCAGTGTTACTTGATTTGGTGTCATCTTGAGGCGTACTGCCGCCCAAGTAAATAACTTCGAGAACTTGCGCAAGACAAAGACTGAGAAGAATCCGTCATTCGCACGATTGGCCATCTTTAAACGCAATCGAGCAATATTTAAACCATTGATTTCGGCTTGAACATTGGCTTTTGCGTTCTCTTCTGCGCTTCGAATATACGGTGCACCCGTAAGTGAAGCTGGTGAAACAACAATTGCCGCACGGACAAGTGCGACTAAAACTAAATCAATTGCTTCGCCATAAGCTTCACTGTTTTTTACCTTAGTTAGCGTTTCGATAATTTCAGCTCTTTGATTCTGAGATAACCGTAAAATTCCAACAAAGGCGTGGTTGCCATCTTCTAGATTATGAAAGTTAGAACTAGCCCCAGCTACTCGATCACCGGTGACCCGCACATCGCCATGAAACTTTGGTGCAACAAGTGCAGTTGTAGTTGAACGTGGATAATCGGTTAACAATTCCAAATGCGGTTTTGTGACAATTGTGTTTTCATCAACTAATAAGAGGTCGGTAGTACCTTCGCTAAAGATTTCAATGATTTCCGAGATCTTTGTGACCTTATTTACGACAAGAGTCCGAAGATTAACGCTCATAACCTGTAATCTATCGTGCTAAGAGATCAAATTTAGGCGTTCTCGCTTTACAAGAAGAGGTAAAAATGGCGATTCAAGTTGTAATCCTGGCTGCAGGTATGGGCACTCGTTTGGGTAAGCCTTGGCCAAAGCCATTAACGCAACTCTCTGATGGTCGCTCGATTATGCAGCAGCAAATGGAGAACGTGCAGATTGTTTTTGGCGATAAAGCGCGCGTGACCGTTGTTGTTGGATTTAAACTCGAAATGATCATGGAAGCTCACCCAACTGCCTCTTTCGTTTACAACGAGGTCTACGATCAAACCAATACCTCTAAGAGTCTGCTTAGAGCACTTCGCGCAAGCCAAGAAAGTGGTGTTCTTTGGCTAAATGGTGACGTGGTTTTTGATCACAAAGTTCTTGAGCGGGTAGCTGATCGCATTGCTGCTGATAAATCTTTTGTTTGCGTTAATACCTCTGCTACTGCTGACGAAGAAGTTAAATACACAGTAGATGCCCAGGGATATATCAAGGAACTATCTAAGTCAGTTAAGGGCGCCTTGGGCGAAGCAGTCGGAATAAACTTTATTTCTAGTCACGAGAAAGCTGATGTAATTATCCAGTTAGATGCTTGTGGAGAGCAAGACTATTTTGAACGTGGGCTTGAATTAGCAATCGAGAAACATGGCCTGCAGATGGAGCCAATTGATATTTCAGATCTTTTCGCAGTTGAGGTTGATTTTCAAGATGATCTAGACCGAGCCAACAAGGGACTTAAGTAAGTTTTAAAAATTTTCGAACAATTCGCTTTAAACGTTTAATAGCTTCATTAAAGACTTCTTTGGTCGAGTATTTGTTAATTACTCTCGACTTATCGAAAGCCAATAAAGCATTCACTGCGATATCCATTGGAATTTCCGAGATCTCACTGTTAACGCCAATCGAAATCTCAGTGCTGTTTAATTTACTCAAGTCACCATAAATTTTGATTTCAAGGTCAGTTATCTTCGCAATACTGCTAGAGCTAAGTTTTGCTGCTTCATCTACTGCCCACTGTGGGGTGAGCAATTTTGTGCCCAACTCTGCGAGTTGAACCTGATTAGTTAGGTGCCTGATTGAACCTTCGCGGATAAATATTTCATAGTCACTCCAGGCTCGATCTTTAGGAAAAGCCTTGTTTATAGCCAATAAGAGAGCTATCTCGGGGTAATTTAACGATCGATTAGAACCCGAGCCTTTTACTTCTTTGAGCGTTCCGGCTGGTAACTTTAAAATCTTATTAAATGAGTCGTAAAGTAAATCGGGCTCTGACTCATCAACTACCACTAAATGAATCTTTTGATTTCCGAAGGCTTTGGCCCAGCGTGATATTACTTCTTCATGTCGATGTCGCGCCCAAAATGTAGGTGTAAATTTTGGTTTCTCGGAATTATGGAAAATGTCTTCCAACCATTCTTCATAAGAAGCCTTTATTCCATACTTCAAATACTGCTGGTAGGAGGAACCCAACAATTTAGCCAGGGGGCGAATTGTAAAGATCACTTCGACATCAAAGTCCTTTAGATCATTGACCATTAAATTAAGTTGATCGTCATTTATCTCGCTAAAGAATTCGCTGCTTATAACTGAATCAATTTTTTGAGCTTTGAGATATCTGACTCTCTTTTTCCATTCAACTATCGAAGTCTTCTCGCCGCCACGTTTTTTCCAGCCCCAGTACCGCTCGCTTAGTGCCCATGCTTCTCGATGGTTTGCTTTTCCCTTTTTGGTTGTGTAGCTAATTCCTAAATTTCTAAGTTGATCAGAGTGAGAATAAAGTGATTCTTGAATAGCAGTGGTGCCAGTCTTGTGAAAGCCAACATGTAAATAAATTTTTTTCTTCATCAGAACCCTAGGAGTCTTACGGCATTAAGCAAGATAATTGCTACAGCTACTACGATTCCGAGTTGTCGACGAGGCATCCAGCTAACTAACTTTGCAGCAACTGGTGCCATTAAAATTCCACCTAATGCAAGGCCGCCTACAGCAGACCAATCAATATCTAACCGATTTATATTCAGAAGGAAACCAATACTTGCACATACAGCCACGACAAATTCAGCGGCTGAGACGGTACCGATAACTTTTCGTGGTTCGGTTTGCGTGGTTGCTAATAGCGTTGGTGTAACTATTGGCCCCCAGCCGCCACCGCCGGCAGCGTCGACAAAACCGCCGGTTGCGCCTAGAAATGTGAGGTATCTGGGGTTTGTAATTTCGGCGATATTAGTTGTCGTAGGAACGAAGATATTGCGGTAAAGCAATACTAAACCAAGTAAGAGTAAGAGGGTCGAAATAAATATCTTGCCACCTGATAAATCAATATTAGAAAGAAATGTTGCTCCCAAGATGGCACCGACGCCACCTGGAATTGCAATCTTTTTCAAGATATCTCTATCTATATTCTCGCGATGCCAATGAGATGCTCCTGATGCCAATGTTGTTCCAATTTCTGCAGCATGCACGGCGGCTGAAGCAACGGCAGCCGAAGCGCCCAAAGTAAGAAGCAGAGTGGAACTAGTTAGGCCAAAGCCCATTCCAAGCGAGCCATCTACTAACTGGGCAATGGATCCGGCTAACGCGAAGAAAATCCAATTCATAAAATCGCCGCTAGCAAAATCTTTACATTTTCAATTACTGGCGCTGTGCCATCAAGGATCAACTCGGCATGCGCTGGCTCTTCATATTCCTGTCCAATTCCAGTCATATTTGGAATAGAACCAGTTGCCGCTTTCTTATACAGACCTTTGGGGTCACGATCAATACAAATTTCAGTTGGGGTTTTAACCCAAACTTCCATAAATTTGCCAACCTCAAATAATTCCCGAACCGAATCTCGATCAGCGCTAAATGGGCTAACTAACGCCACAATAACAATTAGCCCCGCATCGCTCATGAGTTGCGCTACATGTCCGACGCGACGAACATTCTCAGCTCGATCTGCTTGTGTGAAACCTAGATCCTTATTAAGTCCGAGTCTTAAATTATCGCCATCTAAAACATAGCTATGCATACCGGCTGCAAATAATTGTTTCTCAAGTTCATTGGCAATAGTTGATTTACCTGAACCAGATAGACCAGTTAACCAAATTACCTTGCTGCTCTGATTTTTCTGCGCAGCTCTGGCAAGCGAATCAACTTCATAGTGTTGTTCGGATACATTCTCTGATCGTCGCAAAGTGTGTGAAACCATTCCGGCAGCGACGGTATTTAGGGTGACTCGATCAACCAAGATAAAACTGCCGGTATTACGCTCTTTTTTATAGGTGTTTAGGGCTATCGGCGAATCGGTTGCGATATCTACAATTCCGATCTCATTCATAGCCAAAACTTCAGAGGCCTCGTGATCGCCAGTATTTACATTTAATTTATATCTAATCGAAGAAACTATCGCCGGAACTTGAGTTGAGCCAGAGATCAGGTAATAGGAGCGGCTATGAACTAACTCTTTGTCGCCGAGCCAAACTAGATTTACCCTGAACCGATCTGCTGGATTAGTAAAGTTATTAGCTAGCTGAATTGAGTCACCACGGCTTGCATCAACATCTGGCTCTAGAACTAATGTTGCTGCATCGCCATCGCCAATTGATTTGAGTTTTCCGTCGTAGGTAATAATTTCGGAGATTTTAGCTTTGCGCTTACTTGGCAGAACAACAATTTCATCGCCTAGATTAAAGGTTCCATTTAATACGGTGCCAGATAGCCCGCGGAAATTTTCAGCGCGGGAGATTAACTGGATTCCCATATGTGGTGAATCCATTACGGCATCTGCTTTATCCCAAGTTTGAATATATTCCAACAGGGTTGGGCCGCTATACCAAGGCATTGAGTTACTACGAACAATCACATTATCGCCAACTAATGCACTAACTGGAATTGCTTGATAATCAGTTATCTCTAACCGCGCGGCTACTGTCGCAAGTTCCTCGACGATCGCTTGGTAAATAGATTCTTGATAGCCGACGGCATCTAATTTATTTACAACAACTGCAACTCTACTTACGCCCATCAAGGAGCAGATTGTTAAATGGCGCAGAGTTTGGGTGCGAATTCCACGTGCTGCATCAACTAAAACCAACGCAACATCTGCACGAGAAGCTGCTACCGCCATATTTCGTGTGTACTGCTCATGTCCAGGCGCATCAGCAATGATTAACCGGCGGCCATTTAGAAGTGACATAGATCTGTAAGCCACATCAATTGTGATTCCTTGCTCGCGTTCGGCCTCAAGCCCATCGGTTAAAAGGCTAAAGTCAATATCGCCAGCAACGATCGTGGATCCACTTCTGCGAACGCTTCTGGCAGCAGCAACTGTGTCATGTGGGACGCTGTCAGTTTCAACTAGTAAACGGCCTATTAGAGTGCTTTTTCCATCATCAACGCTGCCGCAAGTAACTAGGCGAATAATTGGTTTACTCATTAGAAGTAACCCTCAGTCTTTTTCTTTTCCATGGAGTCTTCTTTTTCGCCATCAATTAGTCGAGTGGCACGTTCACTCAATTTCACATTCATTACTTCTTCAACAATTTCGGCAATAGTTGTTGCATCAGATTCAACGGCAGCGGTTAGCGGGTAGCAACCAAGAGTTCTGAATCTGATTTTACGCATGACCGGTGTCTCGCCATTAATCAATGGGAAGCGTTCATCATCCACCATGATCATTTGCTCACCACGAAAAACAACAGGGCGCTCCTTAGCAAAATACAACGGGTTAACTGGAACATCATTTAAAAGGATGTAATTCCAGATATCTAGCTCAGTCCAATCGGATAATGGAAAAACACGCATTGACTGCTCTGACGTAATTCGAGGGTTGTAGGTTCGCCAAAGTTCAGGCCTCTGCTGCCTAGGATCCCAGCGATGCCCAGACTCTCTAACACTGAAAATGCGTTCCTTTGCTCGGCTGCGCTCTTCGTCTCTTCGCGAACCACCAATTGCTGCATCAAAATTGTTGCTATCTAACGCTTGTCTGAGTGCCACGGTTTTCATAACCCGCGTGTACTCAGAAATACCCGTAGTAAAGGGGGTGATATTTTCTTCAACCCCAGCCTTATTAGTGTGGGTGATTAAATTAAGGCCATACTTTGAAACCATTTCGCCTCGGAAAGAGATCATCTCTTTGAACTTCCAGGTGGTATCAATATGAAGCACTGGAAATGGAATTGGGGCTGGATAAAAAGCTTTTGCAGCTAGGTGAAGCAGAACAGCTGAATCTTTTCCAATTGAATATAGCAAGACTGGTTTTCTAAATGCTGCTGCAGTCTCGCGAAGAATCTCAATAGATTCATTCTCCAGAGCTTTTAGAATTTCAGATGAGCTATTCACCCCGTCATTCTAGGCAAATACCAGTAATTTTCAGGTATCTGCACCTCCAATTACGAGATTCTCAGGATATTCAATATAATTAGATGTGTCAGAAAAATTAATTGTTGCTCGTGGGCTAACAAAAACATATGGTGACTTCATTGCAGTCGATGGTATTGATTTTGAAGTTGCCAAAGGTGAATCATTTGGTTTCTTAGGGCCCAACGGAGCCGGCAAATCAACCACGATGCGCATTATTGGTGCAACTTCGGTTCGCACTTCTGGCACCTTAACAATTCTTGGAAAAGACCCAGAAGTTAATGGGCCGCAGATTCGTTCACACTTGGGCGTCGTACCACAGCAAGATAACTTAGATAGCGAACTAACGGTTTCTGAAAATATCTTCATCTACGGGCGTTACTTCGGTCTTTCATCACGTTTTATAAATAAGAAGATTCCTGAACTTCTTGAATTCGCGCAACTCGAAGAAAAGAAAAATGTAAAAGTTGAGGCACTAAGCGGTGGAATGAAAAGACGCTTAACTATCGCTAGATCGCTCGTTAGCGAGCCAGATATCTTGATGCTTGACGAGCCTACAACTGGTTTAGATCCACAAGCACGTCACATTCTCTGGGATCGTTTATTCCGCCTTAAAGAACAAGGCGTGACACTACTTATTACAACTCACTACATGGATGAAGCTGAACAACTTTGCGATCGTTTGATCGTAATGGATAAAGGCAAGATCATGGCTGAAGATAGTCCAGCGCAATTGATTAAGACTTACTCCACCAAAGAA
>JBILXJ010000045.1:0-6955 GCA_044378655.1 Candidatus Planktophila sp.
TCATCACCACGAGCATCTGCTGATGCTTTAATGCGATCTACCATTTCGCCTTTTGAAACAACTTCTTTATTTGGGCGATGGCCACAACGCTTTGCAGCCACTTGATCTTCCATGTGCATTGCAGCAGCGCCAGCTTTAATCAAAGACTTAACAGTTCTACCAATATTAAATGCAGATGCTCCGAAGCCTGTATCAGCATCAACTAGCAATGGCAGGTCGCAAACATCAGTAATGCGACGAACATCGACTAGAACATCGTCAAGATTGCTAATTCCTAAATCAGGCACGCCCAATGAACCAGCTGCTACTCCGCCGCCTGATAGGTAGATTGCGTTGTACCCAGCGCGCTTAGCTAGCAGAGCGTGATTAGCGTTGATCGTGCCCACAATTTGAAGTGGCTTTTCTTGGGCAAGGGCTTTTCTAAACTTTTCACCTGCAGAAATCTGCGTCATGCTTGAACTATAACACTTGGCTTTTTTCACCCCAAAAGGGTTCCAGTTAGTGAAACTGATAACAGTTAAAGGGCAAGCGCCAATTTGATGCGTTGCAAACTGACTTCTTGGCCAAGTAGCTCCATAGATTCAAAGAGTGGTGGTGAAATATTGCTGCCGGTTGTCGCTATTCGAACTGCGCCAAATGCGATTCGCGGCTTAAGCCCCAACTCTTCAATAAGTGAAGAACGTAGCGCAGCCTCAATCGACTCATGTGTCCAGGTGGTTAGCTTTTCGAGTTCACTTAAACTGCGAGTTAGAACTGCTTTAGCGGCTTCATCGTTTACTTTGCTAACGCAATCCTGCGCAACTGCGAAGTTTTTAACAAATAAGAAGTTAAGCATCGCTGGAACTTCAGCCAAAGTGACAATGCGTTCTTGAATAATTGGCAGCGCAGCTTTAACAACTGCGATCTCGGTATCAGTTCCGGAAATTACTGCCGCCTTAGTTAGAAATGGCAGTGACCAATTCAGGAATTCCTCAGGAGTTAAGGCACGAATCTTGTCACCGTTGATTGCCTCTAGTTTCTTCATATCGAATCGGGCCGGTGATGAATGCACTTTGTCGACGGTGAAAAGTTCAGTTAACTCTTTCATCGTTACATTTTCACGGTCATCGCCGGGCGACCAACCAAGAAGTGCTAAGTAATTACAAATCGCCTCAGGCAAGAAACCACGCTCGCGATACCAAGCAATCGAAACTTCGCCGTTTCGCTTTGAGAGCTTGGCGTTGTCTTGTCCCATCACAAATGGCAAGTGCGCGAAAGTTGGATAATCCTCTGGCTTAACGCCCATTGCTTGATAAACCCGAATCTGACGCGGAGTCGATGAAAGTAAATCTTCGCCGCGTAGAACATGGCTGACCTTCATCATGACATCATCAACGGCAACGGCCAAGGTGTAAAGGGGTGAACCATCGCCGCGAACCAGTACAAAATCAGGGACAAATTTATGGTCGAAAGTTACATCGCCACGAATTTCATCAGTAAAAGTAGTGCTGCCATCAGGCATGCGCATGCGCACAACAGCTTCGCGACCTTGCGCTTTGTAATCTGAAATTTGAGCATCAGTTAAGTCGCGGCATTGACCGTCGTAGCCTGGCGCAACATTTGCAGCACGCTGTGCTTCGCGTCGAGCCTCTAATTCAACTGGTGTGCAATAGCAGTAATAAGCATCTTTTTGATCTAGAAACTTTTGTGCCCACTCTGCATAAATTTCTAAACGTTGCGATTGCAGGTAAGGACCATTTGGGCCACCAACTTCAGGGCCCTCATCCCAATCAAGGCCTAGCCATTTGAGCGTATCGATAGCCGCTTGAATATATTCATCAGTAACGCGAGTGGTATCGGTATCTTCGATACGGAAAATAAATGTGCCGCCGGTGTGACGGGCATATGCCCAATCAAATAGCGCGGTGCGAATATTTCCAACATGGAGATCACCAGTTGGTGATGGCGCAAAACGTACGCGAACTTCTTTACCCACGAGAACTCACCTTATTTGTTAATTCGCCTAAACCATCGATTGCGATAGTAATAGTTGATTTCTCTGGCATTGGACCAATGCCAGCTGGAGTTCCGGTAATAATTACATCGCCCGGAAGCAAAGTCATTACTTGAGAGACAAACTCGACGATAGTTGGTACATCAAAGATCATCTGACTTAGCTTGCCATCTTGTTTAACTTCATTATCTAACGTCGCTGTAATACGCTGAGTCCCAGGGATAAAATCAGTATCAATCCAGGGGCCAAGCGGGCAGAAAGTATCGAAACCTTTTGCGCGAGTCCACTGACCATCTTTTTTCTGTAAATCGCGAGCAGTCACATCGTTGGCAATTGTGTAACCAAATATCACATCGTTAACACGCTCTTTAGGAACATCTTTGCAAATACGGCCAATCACAATCGCGAGCTCTGCTTCGTGATCAAGTTGGCCAGCCATGCCAGGCCAAACGATGGTGTCATTCGGGCCGATTACTGAAGTATTAGGTTTGATAAAAATGATTGGTTCATCAGGTACCACGCCGCCCATTTCAGCTGCATGATCGGCATAGTTCTTACCAATGCAGACAACTTTGCTACGTGGAATAACTGGTGCCAGTAAGCGCACTTTGCTCAATTCGGTAGTTGCAGCGGTCTTGGTTACGCCGTGATAGATCGGGTCTCCTGCGATAACGCTGATCGTGTTGTCATCTTCGAGTAAACCAAATAGCGGGTCGGTACCTAGCCCGGTATCTGGGCCTGGACTAAATCGAACGATGCGCATTAAGCAATCTTATCGGGCTCTGCCCCATCATTAGCAAAGAAGATCGCAGCCATTGGCGCAAACTCGCTAATTACTGCAGTTTTCGCACTGCGATCACCAGTAAAAACCACGGCTTCAATGCCGCTAATTTGCGATGCCATCGCCACAGTAAATACAGCTTCAACTGCATCTAGTGCAAGCGAAGGAGAAATCACTTGCACTGCCACATAGGTACGGCCAGTGTTATCACGAAGTGCAGCTGCTTGCTTTGCCCCACTTCGCTTTAAAGTTGCTTGTGCCAGAGTGACTAACTTTTGATCTTCGGGATTACTCAGCATCAGAAACTGGCTCCACTAACTTTTCAATCAGAACGCTACTGATTCTACGACGGCGGCCTAGTGGGCGTTCGGAAGTAATTGACCAACCACCCAGATCTACGGTGCTACCAGTAATTGGAACACGACCTAGTTTCTGTGCCATTAATCCACCAATAGTGTCAACATCTTCAAAGTCTTGGGCTTCAATTTCAATTTCGAGTTCTTCGGCTAAATCTTCAATGTGCAAAGCAGCCTTTGCGCGAGCTTTAGTTTTCTCATCATTTAACCAAGTGAATGACTCATCGCCATCATCAAATTCATCGGCGATTTCGCCCACAATTTCTTCAATAATGTCTTCGATAGTAATTAGGCCAGCAGTGCCACCATATTCATCAACCACAATTGCTAAGTGAATCTGATCGCGCTGCATTTCCTTTAGTAGCTCGGCAGCAATCTTGATTTCTGGAACAAAGGTAGCTGAGCGTAAATGCTGTTCTACCCGCTCAGTTGTCTCGGCTTCATGGTGATCAAGTGCACGACGAGCTAAATCTTTAACGTAGGTAATGCCAATAATGTTGTCGATGTTTTCGCCTACGACTGGAATTCGAGAGAAGCCAGAACGAAGCGCAAGCGAAAGGCCTTGGCGCAACGTTTTATCTTTTTCTACCCAAACCATGTCGGTGCGGGGCACCATTAACTCGCGCACCAAAGTATCGCCCAGCTCAAACACCGAGTGAATCATTTCGTGTTCATCAGACTCAACCAGTCCTCGCTCGTGAGCTTGATCCACTAGGTCGCGAAGTTCGGCTTCATTAGCAAATGGGCCACTTCTAAAGCCTTTTCCTGGGGTCATGGCATTGCCAATTGCGATAAGTAATTTGGTTACTGGAGCCAGAATAAATGCCAAGAAATACGCAACGGTTGCGCCAGCCAAAGCCCAATTATTTGGCTTTTGTTTACCAAGTGTGCGAGGTCCGACTCCGACCATCACATATGAAACAACCACCATGATTGCAACCGTTAACGCCATGGCTTGAGCAGATGAATATTCGCGCAACAAAATCACGGCCAATAAAACAGTGGCAGTTAACTCGCAAGTCTTTCTAACTAATAGCACCACGTTTAGATATCTGGCTTGGTCGAAGAAAACTTTCTTTAGGATTGCTCCGCCACGTTTGCGTTCAAGTTCTTCAATCACAACCCGAGAGATCGAAGCCATTGCTGATTCAGTGCCAGCCAAAAAACCGGCGAAAGCTAGAAGTGCGATGATGGAAATTATGGGCAGGGGGTTCATTTACTTTCAGCACTCCATTGTTTTACTAGGGATTCTTGCAGGTCGAACATTATTTTCTCTTCTACGGCTTCAGCATGGTCATATCCAAGGATATGCAATAAGCCATGGGTGGCCAAAATAAACATCTCATGTTCAGGTGAGTGGCCAGCTAAGTTTGCTTGCGCGGTTGCAAAATCAGGCGAGATAACAATGTCGCCCAAAGTCACGATTTCGCCTTGTGTCTCAGGCAGATCCATTGGAAATGAAAGCACATCAGTTGAGCCGGGCTCATCCATCCACTTAATATGTAGCTCAGTCATTTCAGCATCATCAACAAAAGTTACATTTAAATCGCAATCTGGATGCAGATCTAATTTAGACATCGCAAAAGCTAAGAGCGATTGAATTTGGTCTCCTGGTGCAAGCGCTCCTGATTTATTGGTTATCTCGATGGTCATGGATTGCGAATCGAGCGCGGGGCTTGGCGCGCTTCATTGAACTTGTCGTAAGCCTTAACAATGTCGCCAATTAAGCGGTGGCGAACCACGTCTTCGGCAGTTAACTCTTGGAAAGAGATGTCATCGATATCGTGCAAAATATCGCGAATGATTGCTAAACCTGACTTAGCTCCATTTGGTAAATCAATCTGAGTTACATCGCCCGTAACCACCATCTTTGAGCCAAAGCCCAGCCGCGTTAAGAACATCTTCATCTGTTCGGGTGTGGTGTTCTGGGCTTCGTCGAGAATAATGAAAGCGTCATTTAGCGTGCGACCACGCATATAAGCAAGCGGTGCAACTTCGATAACGCCAGATTGCATTAAACGCGGAATCGAATCGATATCAATCATGTCGTGTAGCGCATCGAAAAGTGGTCGCAAATACGGATCAATCTTTTCGGAAAGTGAACCAGGTAAGAAACCTAAGTGCTCACCTGCTTCAACAGCTGGGCGAGTTAAAACTATGCGATTTACTTTTTTGGCCTGTAGTGCTGCAACTGCTTTCGCCATAGCTAAGTAAGTTTTGCCGGTACCAGCAGGGCCGATTCCGAAAGTAATTGTGTTCTCATCAATTGCATCGACATAACGCTTTTGGTTTGCCGTCTTTGGTCTAATTGTGCGACCGCGATTTGAAACAATGTTTAGTGACAAAACTTCGCCCGGATTATCTTGTGGGGTTTGAGCCAGCATGCCAATTGAGCGAATCACGGCATCAACATTTACGGCTTGGCCAGAACGAATTACCACCATAAGTTCGGTGAAAAGTTTCTCTAATTGTTGGCAATCAATATGCGGGCCGCGTAATGTAATTTCGTTGCCGCGTACCGTGATGTTTACCGATGGGAACGCCGCTTCGACTGCCAGCATGTTTGCATCATTTGCTCCGACCAAGGCAACCATTGGAATTGCGGGCGGAATCGTAATTAAGGTTCTCTCCATGTGTGCAGTAAGGCTACCTTTAACCGGGCGGCCAAGCCAGACCACGCCCACCCAAAAGGTGTAAGTGAGCGTGAAAAACGCTTTGGCCAGCGTCGGCGCCGGTGTTAAACACGGTGCGATAGCCAGTTAAACCTTCGGACTTTGCCAAGTGATCGGCAGCTGCAAAGAGTGCGCTTAATGCAGCAGGTGACTGAGCTGCTAACTCGGCGGCATTTTCAACATGTGATTTCGGAATAATTAAAAGGTGAACTGGTGCCTGCGGGTTAATGTCAGCAAATGCGATCACTTGTTCATCTTGAAACTTAATCTCAGCCGGAATTTCACCAGCAATGATTTTGCAGAATAGGCAGCTCATAGTTATTAGTTTAGAAGACTTTCAGCAATGAATTAACGGCGCTAAGTGCTGCTAGTCCAGCGTGTGCTGAGCGTAAAATAGGTCTGCCTAGGCCGGCAATGTGCGCGCCAGCTGCTGCGAAAGCAGCCAACTCTTCATCAGTAATGCCGCCTTCGGGGCCAATAACAACAAGCACATTTTTCGCTCTTGTCTGTGGCGTAATAATTTCACTTAGCTTTACTTGCGCGCTTTCATGAAAGACCAGTGCCAGATCAGCGCCTTTGATTAGCTCAATAACGCCTCTCTCTTTTACAGTTTCATGCAGCTGCGGAATAAAGAGGCGACGAGATTGTTTACTGGCTTCGCGTGCTGTTGTAGCAAATTTACTGATCACTTCGGTGCGACTAATCGAGCGATTGGCTAACCAGGGCACGATCACATCAGCGCCGGCTTCGGTTAATAGCTCAACTGCTTCTTTTGCGCGATCACTTTTAGGAAGCGCTTGTACGACAGTAAATTTAATTTCTAGCGGCTCTTGTCGGCCAACTTCTATAACAGTTGTTTCAAGCGAGCGCTTAGTGACTTCATTAACTTGAACATTAGCCCAACCGCCATTGCCGTCGGATACTCGAAAAATCTCGTCAACTTCGATGCGTAAGACTTTGATCGCGTGGTTAGCATCTTCAGAGTTAAATGAATATTTCGCACCAACTTGGGTTGGCAGGTCTGGTACAAAAAATAGAGTCAACATTTAGCGACCGAAAGCGCCACGAAGTTTATGGAAGAAACTTTGGTCGTGATCTTTAATCTCAACTTCGCCAGCTTTTTCACCACGAGATTCGGCAAACTTGCGCATTA
>JBILXJ010000046.1:0-6827 GCA_044378655.1 Candidatus Planktophila sp.
ATCAAACCGGATTTCGCTAAACGCAACGCCACTTGTTCATGGGCGGCCGCAATCATTAAAGACTGGGCTGCTTGGATCAAGTGCGCTGAACTTATCACGGCCGATCCCAAGTGGCTATTAAGCCCGCTTTCTTCGGAATTTCGCGCTTAAACCCCAAGCGGTTACTCGATAAATAGCTTCAAAAACAATCTTTTTAGACATCTTGCTAACGCCATATTTACGTTCCACGAAAGTAATGGGAACTTCCATGATATTGCCATCAATTTGGGCCATGCGTTTAGTCATCTCAATCTGAAAGCAATATCCCTCGCTTTTAACTGACGCTAAATCAATTTGAATCAACTTAGCCGTGCGATAAATTCGAAAGCCAGCGGTCATATCTTTTACTTTGCCGCGAAGTAATAATCGTGCATAAACATTGGCAGACCTGGAAAGCCATTCCCGGCGTCTGGCCCAATTTTGAACTGCGCCGCCTGAAATCCAGCGTGATCCGATTACTAAATCTGCATCTGAATCGTTCATGGCGTTCATTAAAGTTAGAAGATCGCTAACTTGATGCGATCCATCAGCATCCATCTCAATCAAAAACTTATAGCCGCGGTCTTCGCCGTATTTGAAACCAGCTTTATATGCACTTCCTAAACCTAATTTCTTCTTTCGCTCTACTACAACGATGCGACCACATTCTAGACCGAGTGCGCGACAAGCATCTGCAGTGCCATCAGGTGAGCCATCATCTACGACCAAAATATCTAGGTTAAGTTCAAGCAACTGCGGCAATAAAATGCCGATGCTGGTGATTTCGTTGTAAGTGGGAACGATAACTAAGTAATCGCGGTTCATCTCGGAAAACTCAAAAGGTCAGTGAGTAAGCGTAACTTTTGAGAGACCTACGGGTGCATCTGGATCAAAGCCAGATTTCTTAGCGAATTCAAGTGAGAACCGCTGCAATGAAATTGCATCAACGATGGTTGATTCCATTTCATCACGGCAATCAGAGCCAGCAATCACAATGTCACCAGCTTCTGGCGAACCACCATTGCCAACCCAAATAATGCGTCCAGTTATAGCCCGAATGCGGGTAGTTGCCTCAGAAATTGAATTTAGCGGCAGGTGCGCTGGCGCTAAGATAAAAACTTGAGTTTCTGGAGTTAGCGCCGAAATAGGGCCATGTAAATAATCAGCGGTTGAAAGTCCTTGCACTGAAACTTTGCAAGTTTCTTGAATCTTAAGGGCTGCTTCGCGGGCATTTGGATAGGCAAAGCCGCGACCAAGAACGACAGTTTCATGCTCTCGGCTGCAAGCCGCAACCGCTTCAGAGACTAGTGAGGCATTACTGGTGAGCTTTTCAGCTTCTGCAACCAATAACTCGCCATCAATTTTCAAGTTGGCCCAAGTTGCCACTAACAAATATGAAGTTAAAAGTTGAGCTGAGTAACTTTTAGTTGCTGCAACAGCCAACTCAGCACCGGCTTGCAAATCTAGGTGATGATCGGCCGCTTTTGCTAGCGGTGAATTAGCATCATTGGTTAATGAAATCAACTTTGCCCCTGCGCGCTTTGCTGAATTAGCAAAAGCAACTAGATCTGGTGATTGCCCGCTTTGGCTAAGTGCAACTACTAGTACACCTTGATAATGAAGTTTCGCATCATAAATAGTTACCGATGATGGCGAGGTAAGCCCGCATGGCAGACCAAGTTTGGTCTCAATTAAATATTTCAGAAAGTGTGCGGCGTTATCTGAGGTGCCACGCGCCAGAATTAAAATTGAAGAAATCTTATTTGCGGTCAAAATATCTTTAATTGGCTCGAGGGCATCAAGGTTGCTCAAGATACGGCGGAACACCTTTGGGGTCTCAGATATCTCCGAAGCCATAACTGCGCCTAAAGCCTCATTTGCCGTATTCATGACGCTATCTTCCCACAGTATCTAACGTGCTTCCATGACCGCTTTTAAGCGCACCAAAGTCTTGGCAACGACCATTTGAGTCCAGGGATAAGCCTTACGCACCTTTAACCAGGTTTGTGAAATTGATTTACGACCATCAAAAGTTTCGGTAACTTCGCATTGATTCGGGCTGATTTCGCGAATCTCATAGCGCCAACGCCAACGACCTAAATGACGCCATGCAATCAGTTTGTTCTCTTCAAATTCAACGACGGTGTTTCTAATTTTGTAATCAATTCCTAAGTGCATTGACATGCCAAATTTGGCACCTAGCGAGAGTCGCTCTGGCCCGCTTAACTTTCCTTGAATGGTGTTTGAGCCATCAATTTCTTTATGGCGGCTGGGATTTGCTAACAGGTCAAAAATTTTGGCAGCAGGTGCATCAATGATTATGCGAGCAGCCTTTACTCGCTCATTACCGGTTTCAAAAATCTCCGCCCGAACATTCTTTGCTTCAGCCATTATTACTGAGCCCTCTCTAATAGCATCACCTAATGCTAATCCTCTTGCCTCCTAGTGAGAAGAAGAAAGCAGCAACTAGCCCTGAAAAATTCAATTTAAGTTCACTCGCCTTTGCTCCTGAACTATCCGCGCTTCGAGCCATAACCACCGCCGAATATGATTCGTCGCAAACTTCACCAGCAATCGAGATCTATGACGGGGTGCTTTATCAAGGTCTGGGCTGGAATTCACTTTCGGCAACCCAAAAGAAGCGCGCCAATTCAAGAGTCTTGATTGTCTCAGCGCTCTTTGGCCTAGTTAAACCGCTAGACCAGATTTTTCAATACAAGTTAAAGATCGATAGCAAGTTATGGCGCGAAGCCATTGCGACGGTTTCTGAGAAATTCACCAAAGAGCTAGTAATTGATTGCCGCTCTTCTACCTATAAAAGTGTTTGGGCATTGAACCCAGAAAATACAGTTGAAGTAAGAGTTTTTAAAGTCAGCGGGACAGAGCGAATCGTGATCACGCATATGTCTAAGAAATATCGGGGCGAACTCACGAGGCATTTACTAGTGCAACCGAGCGACCCAACAACGCCCGCCGATGTGCAACATATGGCAGCGCAGTTATTTGAGTGCGAGCTCCACCCACCTACCGATGGCCAGCCATGGGCGCTCGATCTACTGATTTCTTAAGGGCAAAGTAGGCGAGATACAATCGCGCCATGGTTTTGCACAAGGTCATTTTGTTTTACGGCTTCACGCCGATCTCTGACCCTGCCGCAGTTAAATTATGGCAACGCACCCTTTGCGAATCACTTGGTTTAACTGGCCGAATTATTGTTTCTAAGCATGGCATCAATGGCACCTTAGGTGGCGAAATCGAAGCTCTGCGCACCTATGTAAAGAAGACTAAGAAGTACGACGGTTTCCGCAAAGTAGATTTTAAGTGGTCTGCCGGCGATGGCACTGAGTTTCCTAAATTGTCAGTAAAGGTTCGCAAAGAACTGGTCGCGTTTGGCCACCCAGATGAAATTAAAGTAGATGAAAATGGCGTAGTTGGTGGTGGCATTCACTTACGCCCAGAACAAGTAAATGAATTGGTTGCAGAACGTGGCGACGAGGTAGTTTTCTTTGATGGTCGCAATGCATTTGAAGCCAAGATCGGTAAATTCAGAAATGCGATCGTTCCTGATGTTGAAACCTCCCGTGACTTTGTAGCCGAGATCGAAAGTGGCAAATACGATCACTTGAAAGATAAGCCGATTGTTACTTATTGCACTGGCGGAATTCGTTGTGAAGTGCTATCTGCGGTAATGAAAACTCGTGGCTTCGAAGAGGTTTATCAAATAAAGGGCGGAATCGTTCGCTACGGAAATAAATTTGGCGATGACGGGCTTTGGGATGGCTCGCTCTATGTATTCGATGATCGCATGGCAATGGATTTCTCCTCAAAAGCTAAAACTATTGGTGAATGCGAATCATGTGCTGCGCCTACTAAAATCTTTGTTAACTGTTCAAATATTGCTTGCCACAAGCTGGTTTTGCTCTGTGAGACTTGTGCAGCTAAAGATCGCTCAAATGGCTGCGAGCATGACTTGTCTAAAAAACGCGACTCTTCATTAATTGGCTAACTTTTAGCCCTTCGTTGCATCGCGAATCATTCGGATATAGAACTTATTAGCAACCCGTGTGCTTAGTTGTGGCTCGCCCATCGCCACAAAACCTAGCTTCTCATATGCCGCAATCGCAGAATAGTTATCTTCCCAAACACCCAGCCCTTGGCGCTGCCAGCCCATTTCTTGCGCATGTTGATCTACGAACTTAAACATGGCTCTTAATAGCCCAACTCCACGATATTCCGGAGAGCTCCAGCAACCACCAACCCAAGCTGTGGCACCGAAGTCACCTTTTAAATTCTCAACAGTCATGATCGCGCTATCAACGCCATCGACAGTTGCGACCATGTAATTAAGGGTTTCAAACTTAGCTCGCCACTCGGATTCGCTGTGCGCACTTTCGGTTTCTAGATTTCCACCAAAAGCATGAGCGCTATCTCGCAGTGAAGCTAATCGCAATTCTCGGGCTCTAGCCCAATGTTCAACAGTGAGAAGTTCTACTGCGATCTGGCTCATGCCTCATTATACATTTTGAAAAATTAATTTGTCGGAGATTTAGTCACAACTGGTTTCTTGCTTGGCTTGATCGGCTTAACCGATTTGGCTGGTTTTGCAGGTGGCGTTGGCGCAGGTACTGGTGTTGGTTTAGTTGGCTTGATACCTGGCTTAACTAAAGATTCCAAAGCGACATTGCGCGCGGCAATTACTAAATCCAATTCGATTTTTCCGGCAGCGTTAGCAGCTTTCTTTTCTTTTGCTGTGGCTGCCGCTGTTACAGCTGCTGCTGTTCGTTCTTTTATTGCATCGGCATCAACTTTGAATTTAGCCGCAATGTCCTTGCGAGCTTGTTCTGCGGCCTTTACTTCTGCGTTCCAATTTTGCATTGCAGTTTTAAAGTTTTCTTGTTCGGCTTTTACCGCAATGATCCAGTTAGCTAACGCACTCTTATATTGCACTAGCGCTAACTGGTAGTCGCTCTGCGCATCAGCTTGCGCAGTATTTGTCGAAGCAAAAAGCGCGCTCACAACTAGCGTGATTATTGCTAGGCGCTTGTTCATCTTCGACCTTTCGATAGCCCGTCCCTGAGATGAGTTAAGGATGCGGGATAAGTTTGTGAAATCCTTGTGAATCTTAAGGTTTTGCAAATGATTTGTCTCAACCTGCCTGCCTGCTATACCCAATAAGTGCTCTAAGAACTAGCCTTGGCGACATGTCCCAGCAGCCAAAAGTACTGGTAATCGATGATGAGCCAGGTGTTCGCGACCTAATCAGCGAGGCCTTGAGCCTCTCTGAAATTACCGCGGTGCAGGCTGCCGATGGTCTTGAAGCGCTTTCGTTCTTGCGCCGCGAAAGATTCGATCTTCTCATCCTTGATATCAATATGCCAAAACTAGATGGCTTGGCTTTGCTCGAAAAACTACGCACCGAAGGCATGTCGGTTCCGGTTCTAATGCTCAGTGCACGCGCGGATAAGACCGATATTAATCAGGGTTTACGAATTGGCGCTGATGATTATTTAACTAAGCCCTTTAGTATCGAAGAGTTAGTGCTGCGAGTGAAAGCAATCTTGCGACGTAGTAAAGGTGAAGTTGCCGAAGTCAAGGTGCTTACTTGTGGTCCAATCTCAATGGATTTTTCAAAGTATTCAGTGAAATTCAACGACCAGCCAATCGATCTATCCCCCACTGAGTTCAAACTACTTGAACAGTTGATCCTAAATCGTGGAAATGTGGTTACCAAGGAAACTCTGCTTTCTGAAGTCTGGGAGATCGATTTCAAGAGTAGTTCGACCGTTGTTGATACCTATATTTCTTACTTACGCAAAAAACTTCACATTGATGGTTTTGATGGAATTAAGACAGTTCGTGGCATCGGTTTTCAGATTGTCGCTGATTAATGAAGTTGCAGACCCGCCTTACCGCACTTGTTTCAGCAATCATTATTACGATTTCGGCCGCAATCGGTCTTTTTGCTATTAGTATCACCGAAAGTAGCGAAGTCAGCCGAATTGATTCGATTCTTTCTTCAGCCGTAAACCAATTAGTTGATACCCAAGATGATCCGCTATCTCTAGCGCTGCTATTGGCAGATCAAAGTGACCTTAAATTTACGGTTTCTTATATATCCGCAGTACGAGATGTAACTTCGCTGAATCAAAGCTCCGGGGATTTACAAGGCGTGCCAAATGACCAAGATTTATTGGCATCGCTTTCAGGTGGCGTGACTCTAGATACTGAAGGCGAGAACCGTATTAGAACAATTGAGCTTCCAGATGACGAGTTCTTAGTTCTCTCGGTTTCACTTTCCGATATCAATACAGCTAAAGGCCAAAATATCCGCTACTTATTCCTTTTCACACTAGCAATGGTGCTGCTTGGAATTGCAGTTTCAAATTATCTATTCCGTCGAGATAACCAGTTAAATGAAGTTGTTAATTCGCTTCAGAAAAATCAAGATAATATGCGTGAGTTCCTAGGCGATGCATCGCATGAACTGCGCACCCCATTAACTGTAATTAAAGGTTATGTGGAGATTCTAAGTAAGAATCAAACAGCTGATGTCACAAAAACTGCCGAATACTATGCGCGCGTAGGTCATGAAATCGAACGAATGCAATCCTTGATCAATGATCTGCTCTTGATTGCCGAACTAGAAGATCAAACACCGATTGCACCTGAAATCATTAACTTCTCTCGCGAAGTTGCACATTTGAGTAATGACTTAAAAACCTTGCAGCCTATGAGACCAATGGAGACAAAGATTGAGCCAGGGATTCTGGTAAATATTTCTCATAATTACGCGCAGCAGATGCTGGCCA
>JBILXJ010000047.1:0-6712 GCA_044378655.1 Candidatus Planktophila sp.
ACCAATTAGATGTGAAATTCCAATTGCTGCTGTGGCAACCATCAATAGAAAGAAAGAATTAATAAATGCGAAACCAATCGCGAGTAAGAACATGGTTGATGCACCGAAGACGATGTACTTGGCTTCTCCAAAGCGACCAACGTTCTTACCTAAGAAAAGTGCCAACACAATTGGAAAGAGTGCATACACGGCACCCAACACACCAATTTGGGCAGGAGTCGCTCCTATTTCAAGTGCCCGGTAAGTAATCATCGGGCGAATCATGGAAACGCTAGCCAGCGTCGATGACGAACTGATTAGCAGGATTGCGATCCACTTTGGCATGCGAATCGAATTCAGCATTTTGCTACCTTCTAGCTCACGGTTTCTTTTTGTTTACGTTTGTTAATCGCCTTATAAATAATCGGCAGCAAAACCATCAGAAACATCAAGCTATACAGGGCTTTAGGCAGGAATCCTTCAATCAGAATTCCATAGTCACCATTGCTGATTTGCAATGAACGCTTAAATTGCACTTCAGCTAACGGCCCCATAATCAAACCAATAATTAGCGGCGTAAGCGGAACTCCGAATCTGCGGAACAAATATCCCAACACGGCTATCGCCAGTGCGATTTGCAAATCAAATGTTGAGCTGTTTAACGCGTATGCGCCTAGCAGAGCCAAAGTGACAATGCCACCATAAAGATACGGCCGCGGGATCTTTAGCAAAAGAATCCAAACTCGGATGAACGGTAAATTCATAACCAAAAGTAAAGTGTTTCCAATAAATAATGAAGCAATCAAGCCCCAGACGATTGCTGGGTTAGTTTCAAAGAGCATTGGGCCAGGTTGGATTTGGAATGATTGAAAAGCTACCAGCACAACTGCCGCAGTTGCTGAAGTTGGTAATCCAAGTGCTAACAGCGGAACTAGCGCACCAGCTGCATTTGCGTTATTGGCAGCCTCAGGCCCAGCAACGCCCTCAATTGCACCTTTACCAAATTCATCCTTGCGCCTGGAAAGTTTCTTCTCAACGCCATAACTTAAGAAAGTTGGCACTTCAGAACCACCAGCTGGGATAACTCCGAGCGGGAAACCAATTGCGGTTCCGCGCAGCCATGGTCGCCATGATCGTTTCCAGTCAGATTTAGACATCCAAGCACGATCCTTGATTTGCAGAACTGACCAATTCTCATTCTTAAATCGACTTGCGAAATAAATAGCTTCACCTAAGGCAAAGATGGCCACAATGACGGTTACGGTTTCGATGCCATCAATTGCATTCAAGTTACCAAAAGTTAGACGTACCGCACCAGATTGCAAATCAGCGCCAACTAAACCAAGCGTTAAGCCAACGGCAAGTGAAATCAAGCCGCGTACCATTGATGAACCAAGCAACGTACCGACAGTTGTAAATGCCAGAACCATCAGGGCTAGATAACCAGCTGGCTTAATGGTTAGGGCCAAGTTCGCTAGCGCAGGAGCGCCAAAAGCTAGAAGTAAGGTGGCGATGGTGCCAGCTACGAATGAGCCGATTGCAGCAGTTGCAAGGGCAGCGCCTGCTCGCCCAGATCGTGCCATTTTATTGCCTTCGAGGGCAGTGATTACTGAACCACTTTCACCTGGCGTATTTAGCAAGATTGAAGTTGTTGAGCCGCCATACATCGCACCGTAATAGATTGATGCAAACATAATAATTGCCGAAGTTGGTTCAATTGATGCGGTAACTGGCAATAAAAGTGCAATTGCTAAAGCAGGCCCAATACCAGGTAATACGCCAACCAAAGTTCCAAGAAAAGTTCCGAGTAGTCCGTACATCAAATTCGTGAGTGTGAGGGCGGTAGCAAATCCCTCGATCAAAAGATTGAAACTACTCATTAACTAATTCTACTTTCCAGTGAGGTCGGCGAAAATTCCAGCCGGTAAATTAATATTTAAACCTTGCGTGAAACCGAAATAAACAATCACTGAAAAAACGATTGCAATCAGTAGGTCTTTCAAATATTTGCGAGCTCCGAATGCGTATGCCACGCCCCAGAATGAAACCGTTGCAGCGACAATAAAACCAAGTAGATCTAACAGAATTACATTAGCGCAGATGGCGGCAACAACTTGGGCCATAGTTTTAAAGTCGGCTTTTTGAAATGGATCGCCTGCTTCGGTTCCTTCAGGAACTCCTGAATTACCTCTTAAAATTTCAGAAATTAGCAGTGCTGAGGTAATCACTAGGAATGAACCAATCACATATGAAAAAGATTTGGGGCTGATTACTGATGTCCCTGATGGAACCAGCATTCTAGAAGTGTCCCAAATAGTGACTAGGCCCAACAGTAAGAGGAAGCCCGCAAATGCGAGCTCCCCCTTACCTGCTTGAGTAACTTTGTTCAATTAAAGACCAAGGTCCTTAATTACATCTGCGACTGCAGGCAACTCAGTTGTTAGGAAGGACTTGAATGCGTCTCCACCAGCAAAATCGTTATCCCAGTTATTAGCAACTAGAACCTTTGACCAGGTAGGTGTGCCCTTAAGCGCATCTAGCACCTTGCAGAAGTTCAAGTATTCAGCAGCTGTCAGATCAGCTGGCGCCATGACTCCACGCCAGTTTCCGTAAACCATGTTGTAACCCTGCGCAACAAAAGTTAGTCCTGGGTAACCAGCAAGCTTCTTCTTTGATGAAACACCAAGCACGCGAAGTTTTCCAGAATCAACCATTGCCTTGAATTCAGTTGAACCCGAAACGCCAACTTGGGTCGCACCACTTAGAAGAGAAACGATTACTTCTGGTCCACCTGAGTGGACTACGTAGTTCAGGTTTTCCTTAACTGGAATACCTGCAGTCTTTAGCAAAGTTCCAATTACTTGGTGATCTACTCCGCCTGAGTTACCGCCAGAGATAGCAATTGCTTTGCCCTTCTTGCGGATATCTTCAACAAGTTGCTTTAGATTCTTGTACTTTGAATTTGCTGGAACAACGATTGCATCGTATTCGCGCATCATCTTAGCCACTGGCTTTGAGTCAAGAATGTTTAGCTTTGACTTGTTAAGTGCGATACCACCGGCCATTGCGATACCAGTAATAAGTGCAGCCTCTGGCTTGTTCTTAATTTCTTGGAAGAAACCAAGACCAGTTGCGCCACCAGCACCTGGCTTAAATACTGAGCTGTACTCAGTTAGTAAACCTTCGGTCTTTAGTGAATCGCTAATTGCGTTCGATGTAGTTGAGTAACCACCTGGGTTAGCAGGAACAACCCAATCAATATTCTTTAGTGGCTTAAGATCGGCATACCACCACTTAAGTTGGCCCTTCATAGTTCCAGTTGTAACACTTAGGCAAGTTAAATCGCTTCCGTTTACGCCTTTACCTTTTGCAACTGAACCAGAGCGCGCACAATCTGCGCCAGTCTTAGCGTTTGCTGCTCCGGTTACTGCTGCTTGAGCAGTAACGGCACCTGACGCGATTAGCGCAAAAGTCGTTACGACTACGCCTACGCGAGTAATTTTCTTCAACATAGAATAATTTCTCTCTATTCTTATTATGTAGCTCCGAGGATGGAGATTTGGCATAACCTAACTTTCCGCAGCGTGGAATAATAGTGAAAGCGGTAACAAAGAGGTAACGATTTTGCCCAAAATTTGAGCGTGAATAAGCGAAACGCTTACAAAAGCGAAGAGATCTCGATACCCAGAGCCCCTAGCTTTTCGCGGCCGCCATCGAGTGAAGTTAATACAAATGGCTTGCCATCGGGTGCGATGCAGTAACTATTTTCAAAGTGTGATCCGCGTGACTTATCGTTTGAAACCACTGTCCAGTTGTCTTTTAAAACTTTGGTCTTATGTGTGCCACGAGTAATCATTGGTTCAATAGCTAGCGCCATACCAACCACAATTTCAGGGCCAAAGCCAGGCTTACCAAAATTCAAAATATGAGGGGCTTGGTGCATTTCAGTACCTATGCCATGACCGCCGTACTCCTGCAGAATTCCGTACTTGCCTTGAGCGTCGGTATAACTTTCGATGGCATGACCGATATCGGATAACTTTGCACCGAGGCGACCCGCTGCGATTCCGCGCCACATAGATTCTTCACAAACATCCATCATCTTCTGATCAGCTGGGTCTACGTTGCCGACACCTACGGAGAACGCCGCATCGCCATGCCAGCCATCAATGATTGCGCCGCAGTCGATTGAAACTACATCGCCATCTTCGATAACTCGATCACCGGGAATTCCGTGCACAATCTCTTCATTAACTGAAATACAGATAGTTGCCGGAAAACCGTGATAACCCTTGAAATTTGAAGTACCACCGCCGCGCTTAATATTTGCCGCTGCAATTGCATCTAGCGCATCAGTGCGCATGCCCACTTTGATGGAATCTTTTAGTAGCGCCAGCGTTTCGCCGACAAGTAAACCGGCACGGCGCATGACCTTTAGCTCATCAAGGGTTTTTAGCTGGATATCCACGAAAGTAATTATTAACTAATGCGGCTAAGTGCCGTGGTGGCGCGCTCAGTGATTTCAGAAACAGCGCCAGTTGCGCTAATTGTGATTAGTAAACCTTCGCTCCGATAGAAAGAAATAATTGGTGCGGTTTGCTCGTTATAAACCTCAAGGCGACGAGCGATTACTTCGGCCTTGTCATCTTCGCGTTGGTAAAGCTCTCCCCCGCAAGCAGCACATGCCTGTGCAGTTGCTGGCGCAGGTGCACCACAGCCACGGCAAGTTAAACGGCTAGAAAGACGCTCAATAATTTCAGAATCCGCGATATTTAATTCAAGGACCGCATCAAGTGGGCGCTTCTGTTCAGCCAGAATCGCGCGCAAAACTTCAGCTTGAACAACGTTGCGTGGGAAACCATCGAGTAAAAATCCATTAGCAACATCGTCGTGAGTTAAACGATCTTTAACCATGGCATTGGTTACTGAATCTGGCACGAGTTCGCCGCGATCCATAAAACTTTTTGCTTCTTGGCCAAGTGGAGTGCCGGCTTTTAAATTGGCACGGAAAATATCACCGGTTGAAATATGCGGAATCGAGTAGTGCTCGGCTAAGAAAACTGCTTGTGTTCCTTTACCAGCACCTGGTGGTCCTACCAGGACTAAACGCATTACTTAAGGAATCCCTCATATGAACGTTGCTGCAACTGGCTTTCGATCTGCTTAGCAGTATCAAGACCAACACCAACCACAATCAGAATTGCAGTTCCGCCGAATGGGAAGTTCTGGTTTGCACCAAATAGCACCAAGGCAATGATTGGAATAATTGCAACGAGAGCTAGATATAGCGAACCTGGAGCGGTAATACGTGAGAGCACATACTGCAAGTATTCAGCAGTTGGGCGACCAGCACGGATTCCAGGGATGAAGCCACCGTACTTCTTCATGTTGTCAGCAACTTCTTCAGGATTGAAAGTAATTGCGACATAGAAGTAGGTAAAGAAAATAATTAATAGCGCATAGCTTGCTATGTAAATTGGGTGATCGCCATTAACGAAGTTACGGCCAATCCATACTGCCCATGCTGCCTGGCTATTTGTGAAGTTAGCGATCAACGATGGAATATATAGAAGAGATGAAGCGAAAATTACTGGGATAACGCCAGCTTGGTTTACCTTAATTGGAATATAGGTGCTTGTTCCACCGTAAGCCTGACGGCCAACCATGCGCTTGGCATATTGGACCGGGATTCTTCGTTGCGCCTGTTCGACGAATACCACCGCAGCAACAACTAAGACACCTACCGCCATCACGAAGATGAAGGCAAATAGACCCTTTTGCAATCTAATTGACCACAAGTTAGATGGGAAACCAGCTGCGATTGATGTGAAGATCAAGATCGACATACCGTTACCGACACCACGATCAGTGATTAACTCACCAAGCCACATAACTACTGAAGTTCCGGCAGTCATTACGACAATCATCGTCACGATACGTTGCCATGAAGTATCAGGAATAATTGCTTCATTACAACCAGAAATCAAACGACCCGGTGTACGAGCTACTGCGACCAAACCTGTTGACTGCAATACCGCTAAACCAATTGTTAAGTAACGGGTGTACTGAGTTAACTTAGAAGTTCCGGATTGTCCCTCTTTTTTAAGTGTTTCAAAGCGAGGAATAACCACGGTCAAAAGCTGCACGATGATCGATGCAGTGATGTAAGGCATGATTCCAAGTGCGAAAACTGAGAGCTGAATTAGCGCTCCACCTGAGAAAAGATTAATTAAGCCAAACAAACCACCTGATTGAACACCAGAAAGACATGACTGCACAACCTCATATGAAACGCCTGGGGTTGGAACTACAGAACCAAAGCGAAAGAGCGCCATGATCGAAAGAGTAAAGAAGATCTTCTTGCGAAGCTCTGGCGTTTTAAAGGCCATTCCGAATGCTGAAAGCATTTAACTTCTCCCTCTTTCGATTACGACTTATTTAGTGCAGATACTAATTGATGGTGTGAATTAAAGGTTGTTTGCAGATCCGCCAGCAGCTGAGATTTTCTCAATTGCTGAGTTTGAGAACGCGTGAGCAGTAACAGTTACCTTCACAGCAATGTCACCATTGCCTAGAACCTTAACTGGCAAGCTATCGCGAACTGCACCCTTGGCGATTAGATCAGCAACAGTTACGTCGCCACCCTTTGGGTAGAGAGCATTAATTGTTGAGACGTTAACAACCTGGTATTCGATGCGGGCTGGGTTCTTGAAACCACGTAGCTTAGGCAAGC